>JBHAES010000239.1:0-7259 GCA_041855725.1 Actinomycetota bacterium | reverse complement strand
CTCGGCCTGCCGCCGCGCTGACCCCGACCCGGACCGCCGGGTGCTGCCCCAGGCCACGTGCTCCCTGGGTGGCCGTCCCCAGGGGTGGCGCCAGGGCCGCCCGGCTACCGGGACCCCGCTGGCGACGGGAGGAGCCCTGCTCCGGTCTCCAGGACGCTCTTGAGCCCGCTGAGCACGAGCGGCCAGCCCTCGCCACCGACTCCGCGCGCGGTGGCGGGCGAGTCGTCGAGCCGGTCGTGGGTGACCGTGAGCAGGCAGCTGCCGTCACGCTCCTCGATCTGCCAGGTCACGCGGCTGGCGGGCTCGGTGCGCGCCTGCGGGTCGTACAGGGACCGCCAGGTGTGGACGAGCCGGCGCGGCGGGTCCCACTCGAGCACGGTGCCCTGGCTCCACAGCTCGGTCCCGTCGGGCGAGTGGTAGTCGAAGGCGCCGTCGACCCGGGAGTCGGTCGCCACGGCGGAGCCGTAGAAGTAGCGTCGGGTGAACTCAGGGCGAGTGATCGCCTCCCACAGCGCCTGCGGCGTGGTGCGGATGAACAGGCGGTAGACCTGTGGCGCGGTGGGGTCAGGGGCGTGGTCGGTAGGCGTGGTGCTCATGGGAGGTCCTCAAGCTCTGGGCGCAGCTCCAGGAGCGTCTGCGCGCGGTGGGCGGTGTAACGGTCGATCCACCGGTCGTGGATCTGCTGGATCGGGACGGGGTTGAGGTGGTGAATCTTGAGGCGGCCCTGGCGACGTACGACGACGAGCCCGGCCTCCGCCAGGATCCCGAGGTGCTTGGCGACCCCGAAGCGACTCATACCCCCGCCCTCGGTGAGCTCGGACAAGGACTGCCCGTCGCGGTCTCGGAGCCGGTCGAGCAGCATCCGGCGGGTCCGGTCGGCGAGCGCCTTGAAGACCGCATCCTCCTCGTCCCGTTCCATCGCCCCATGATAGGTGACCATATGGTCACCTATCAAGATGGCTGACCTCCGCCGGTCCGGGTCTGGTCCGACAGCCGGGACCGAGGGGGCCGCGGCTCCCTGGCGGCACCGCCGGCCCCAGGACGGTGGTCGAGGACCGGGCAGCAACTCGTCGAGCCCGAGCGGCCCGACCTCGCGGCCCGGGCATCGGGTGGGCACCGGGCGGGTGGCCCTGCGGCCCGCGCCGCCACGACCGGTGAGGCGTGGTGGGCGTGCCGGTCCAGGCTGGTCGAGCGTCACCCCCGATCGTCGACCGTCGCGGGGGGCGGCGTGGCAGTCGACCTGGAACGGTGGCCGGCGACCGGACCGGCCACGCGCGCGACGCTGCCGACCGCGGGTGGGTGCCGCTCGCCGGTGCGGGCTGAGCCATGTCGGAGGGCAGCGCCGGGATCGGCACCGCCCAGGTCGTCGAGCTCGCCCTCGGTGGCCGTGCGCCGGTTCCGCAGCCGTGACCGCCTCAGCGGACCCGGCGCCACAGGGCGGCCTTGAGGGCCGTCACGTCGGCGGCGGGCTCGAAGCAGGTGGTCCCCCGGCACACGTACGCGCCCGGCTCGGTGCGGCCGTCGAACAGGTGCCCGAACCCCGGCGTGCCCGCCGGTCCGACCACGATCGCCGACCCGTCGGGCGCCATCCGCCAGGCACCGGCCACCAGGTCGCCCTCGGGGTCGTCGGTGACGACGACCACCTCGGCGGGCACCAGCCCGGCGCGGGCCTCGTCGGCGACGAGCAGGTCGGCGAGCGGCCAGCCCGCGAACCGGGGGTTGGCGGCGAGCGTCGGCCACGTCGTCCGGGCCGCGGCGTCGGCCCGCCGCCCGTACGACCCCTCCCCCGACAGCAGGCCCACCAGCCGGAGGGCGGCGACGAGCGCCGACGTGCCCGACGGCGTCGCCGCGTCGGCCACGTCCCGGGCACGTGCGAACAGCCGACCGGCGGGCGCGTCGTGGAAGCCGCCGTCGGCGGCCGCGAAGCGGTCGAGCGCCGCGTCGAGCACCGTCCGGGCCCGGTCGAGCCACACCCGCTCCCCCAGTGCGCCGGCGAGACGGGCCAGGCCGAGGGCCACGGCGCCGTGGTCGTCGGCCATGGCGTCGGCGGCGCCGGGGCGGCCGTCGAGCGAGACCCGCCGCAGGGCGCCGTCGACCCAGTGCACGTCCCACAGGTAGGCGGCGACCTCACCGGCGGCCGCCACCCACGCGGGCCGGCGGAACACCTGCCCGGCCTGCCCGAGCGCGTCGACCAGCCACCCGTTCCACGCGGCCACGACCTTGTCGTCGCGAGCCGGCCGGGGCCGGATCCCCCGGGCGGTGAGCAGCCGGTCGCGCACCGACGCGAGCCGCTCGGGATCGGGCTGCCCGCGCAGCTGCAGCACCGACAGGCCGTGGTCGAACGTGCCGCCGGCGGTGACGTGGAACACGTCGCAGGCCCACTGCCCGTCGTCGTCGCCGAGCGCGTCGACGAGCAGCTGTGGCGCCCACACGTAGAAGATGCCCTCGTGCGGCATCCCGCGCAGGTCGTGCGAGTCGGCGTCGAGGCTGGCCGCGTACGCCCCGCCGTCGAGCCGCAGCTCCCGCTCCAGCCACCCGACGAGCCGCGCCACGACGTCGGCGTAGCGGTCGCGCCGCTGCGGCTCGTGGGCCGGCACCCGACGCCAGGCGCGGGTGTAGGTGCCGAGCAGCAGCGCGTTGTCCGACAGCATCTTCTCGAAGTGCGGCACCACCCAGCCGGCGTCGACGGCGTAGCGGTGGAACCCGCCGCCTACCTGGTCGTGGATGCCGCCGCGCGCCATCGCGTCGAGGGTGCCGGTGGCCAGCGCCATCGAGGCGGTGTCGCCGCGGACGAGGAGCGCGTCCAGCACCGTGGTGGGCGGGAACTTGGGGGCGACGCCGAAGCCGCCGTGGATCGGGTCGTACGAGGCGGCGAGCCGCTCGACGACGTCGGCGGCCAGGGGCCGGTCGGCCTCGTCGGCGACCTCGACGGCGGTGACCCGACCCAGCTGCGCCACGATCGTGGCGCCCGACTCCACCACCTCGTCGCGTCGGTCGCGCCAGGCGGCGGTGAGCGTGGTGACCACCTCGGCGAACGAGGGCGTGGTGCCCTGGCGGGTCGGGGGGAAGTAGGTGCCGGTGAAGAACGGTCGGCCGTCGGGGGTGGCGAACACCGACATCGGCCACCCGCCCGAGCCGGTGAGCGCCTGCGTGGCCTGCAGGTACACCGCGTCGACGTCGGGGCGCTCCTCGCGGTCGACCTTCACGCACACCCACGACGCGTTCAGCAGCGCCGCCACCTCGGGGTCGGTGAACGACTCGGCCTGCATGACGTGGCACCAGTGGCAGGCGGCGTAGCCCACCGACACGAACAGCGGCACGTCGCGCCGCGCCGCCTCGGCGAGCGCCGCCTCACCCCACTCCCACCAGTCCACGGGGTCGTCGGCGTGGAGCCTGAGATAGGGCGAGAGGGCGGTGCGGAGTCGGTCGGCCACGTGCGGAGGCTACCGGCTGGGCGTGACCAGGCCCATCCGGCGCCCACCGCGCCACCCAGCCGCGCCCCGCTCCTTCGGCCCGGTCAGATGGAGAAGTCCTCCTGCGGCTCGCGGGCGATGCCGGCGAACAGGTCGTCCTCGGGGATGGTGGTCTCGACGTGGCTCACGGCGAGCTCGTAGTCCTCGGTCGGCCAGCCGAGCTTCTGGATCTCGCGCGGCACGGCGAACCAGGGCCCGTCGGGGTCGATCTGGGTGGCGTGCGCCTTGAGGGCCTCGTCGCGCACCTCGAAGTAGTCGGCGCAGTGCACGAAGGTGGTGAGCCGGTGGGCACGGTCGTCGTCGTGCCAGCCGGCCAGCCGCTCGCGGTAGGGCGACTCGAGCCCGTGCTCGTGCATGAGCTCGTCGAGCCGGGCGTAGCGGTTGCGGTGGAACCCCATGTGGTAGTAGATCTTCGGCACCTGCCACACCTCGCCGTGCTCGGGGAACGCGGCCGCATCGGCGCTCAGCTCGGCGGCCCGCATCGACACCTTGTGGCACATGATGTGGTCGGGGTGCGGGTAGCCGCCGGTCTCGTCGTACGTGACGAGCACGTGCGGGCGGAACCGCCGCAGGTGCGCCACGAGGGTGCCGGCGGCCTCGTCGAGGTCGGCCCGTGCGAAGCAGCCCTCGGGCAGCGGGGGCAGCGGGTCGCCCTCGGGGAGCCCGGAGTCGACGTAGCCGAGCCACACCTGCTCCACGTCGAGGATCGCGCGGGCCCGCTCCATCTCCTTGGCCCGCAGGGCGGCGATGTCGGCCCACACCTCGGGCCGGTCGAGCCTGGGGTTGAGCACGCTGCCCCGCTCGCCGCCGGTGCACGTGGCCACCAGCACCTCGACGCCCTCGGCCCGGTACCGCGCCATCGTGGCGGCGCCCTTGCTGGACTCGTCGTCGGGGTGGGCGTGCACGCAGATGAGCCGCAAGGGCTCGCCGGCGGCGTCGAAGCGGGTGGCGTGAGGCATGCCGGTCATTGTGGCACCGCGCGCCGGCGCCTCCTCGTCCGGTCGGCAGAATGGACGTCGGTCGCGAGCCCACCCCTGGTCGGCTGCGAGCAGGTGCGCTGAGCCAGACGTCGCCCACCGGCCGGGCACCGCACGAGGGACGGCGACGCCACGCTGCTAGGCTCGCCGGATGACCGAGACCATCTGGCTCACGCAGGAGGCCTACGACCGGCTGCGCGAGGAGTACGAGCACCTGACCGGCGTCGGCCGCGAGCAGGTGTCGTCCAAGATCGCTCGCGCACGGGACGAGGGCGACCTCTCCGAGAACGCCGGCTACCACGCCGCCCGTGAGGAGCAGGGGCAGCAGGAGCTGCGGATCCGGCAGCTGAAGTCGATCCTCGACACCGCCCAGGTCGGCACCGCTCCCGCCGGCGACACGGTGCACCCGGGCATGCGCGTCACCATCGCGTTCGACGGCGACCCCGACGACACCGACACGTTCCTGCTCGGCAGCCGCGAGGTGCTCGGCCTCGACGACTCGGTCGAGACGGCCGTCTACTCGCCGCAGTCACCGCTCGGCGCGGCGATCATGGGCGCCACGGTGGGCGACGAGGTCACCTACACCGCCCCCAACGGCAAGCCGATCACCGTCACGATCCTGCAGGCCGAGGCCTACGTGGGCTGAGGCCCCGACGCGCCGTCAGCCCTCGAGCTCCTCGAGCAGGCGCTGCGCCTCGACGGGGGTCAGCACCCCGCTGGCGACCTCGGCGAGCACCTGCTCGCGGGTGAGCTCCGGCTCCGGCTCGTCGTCGCCGTCGAGGCCGAGGCGGCGCAGCACGTGGGTGAGGCGCAGCCGGGCGGTCGGGTAGGAGACGCCCAGGTGCTTCTCGAGCTCGCGGACGTTGCCGCGCGAGGCGAGGAACACCCTCAGCACGTCGAGCTCGGCCGGTGACAGCGAGCAGAAGTCGCACGGCTCGAAGTGCCCCGCCAGCTCGGACCCGCACGTGGCGCAGCCGAGCCGGGTGGTGAGCAGCCGGTCGCCGCAGACGGGGCAGTCGGCGGGGGCGCGGTGCCCGGGGGGCCGCCGCGCGCGCTCGGACATCACTCCTCCCCCGCCGGCGCGTCGTCGGTGCCGGCCGGGGCGGGGCGCCCGGCGGCGATCGTGCCGTAGCCCATCACGAGCGACACGTCGAGGCGGGCGGCGCCGGCGCCCATGGTGACCTCGTCACCCTCGGGGCTGTGGGAGCCCGACCACACGATGCGCCCCAGCTGGGCCTCACCCTTCACGACCACCGACGACTCCTCGCCGAGCCGGACCGACACCGACCCCGACTCGCAGCGCACGCGGGAGCGCCCCGAGGTGATGGTGCCGCGCAGGCTCACCTGGCCGGCCTGCACGAGCACGTCGGCGGCCTCGGCGACGTCGTCGAGGGTGGCCGAGCCCGCGGTGACCCGTACCTTGCCGAGGTAGGGGACGTCCTGGGTGGTGAGCAGCCCGGCGGTCACCTCGACGTCGACCACGATCGACGGGTTCACCCGCAGGTAGAGCTCCTTGCCGATGCCGAGGGAGCGCAGGTCCTCCAGACCGCGTCCGGGCCGCAGGATCGAGAAGCCCTCGACGTGGGGCCCGAGGTCGCCGTCGCTCGACACCTCGAGCACCGACCCGTCGCGGCGCAGCACGTGGGGGCCCTCGGCCGACGCGGTGGCCACGCCCGAGTCGCCGACGATGCGGACGGGGCGCCCCACGGCCCGCACCGAGATGCGGTCGACGCCGTTGGTGCCGGGCGCCCGGCGCTTGCGGGGCTGCTCGGACCCGGCCGCCTTGTCGGTGGTGCGGAACGACTCCCGTGCCACGCCGGGGGTCTGCGGCCGCTGGTGCCACTCGGCCGACGACTCCGCGGCCGTGGGGAAGGGCGGCTGCTCGAAGACCGGGTCGGGGGCGTTGCGGACCGCCTCGATGCGTCGGCTCGCCTCAGCCGCGTCGATGCGGCCGGCGGCGAGATCTTCCAGGATGGGGCCGATGTCTCCACTCATGCACCAATCGTAACCGCCCCTTTCAAGAATGGAAGGGGTGACTTTCACTCCTCGCATGTCAGGCGTGCCTGTGGCCCGCGCCTCTGCCCGCCGCCTCGCCGCCAGGTCCGTACGGCGCCGAGGCGGGCGACCTCGGTGCAAGGCGGTGGCGGGTCGAGGGTAGGGTCGCTCGCGGAGGTGCGATGAGCGACAGGGGCCGATCCGGCCAGGACCGGATGCCCGGCGGCGTCTGGGTGCTGGCGACGGTGGGGTTCCTGGTAGCGGTGGGGTACGGGGTGGTCTACCCCGTGCTGCCCGTCTACGCCCGTACGTTCGGGGTGTCGAACCTGCTCGTGGGCCTGGTCGTGGCGACGTTCGCGGCCATGCGCCTGGCCGCCGCCCCCGCTGCGGGGCGGCTGGTGGTGCGGCTCCCGGAGCGCACGATGCTGACGGCTGGCGTGTGGATCGTCGCCGGCTCGTCGGCGCTGGCCGGGCTCGCCGGGTCGTACGCGGAGCTGCTGGTGTGGCGGGCGCTCGGCGGGATCGGGTCGATCATGTTCTCGGTCTCGGCGTCGGGGCTGCTGCTGGCCCTGGCGCCGCCGTCGCGCCGAGGCCGCGCCAGCGGGCTGTTCCAGGGCGGGTTCCTGCTGGGCGGCATGACCGGGCCGGCCGTGGGCGGCGCGCTCACCGGCATCTCGCTCACCGCCCCCTTCTTCTTCTACGCCGCCATGCTCGCCGTCACCGGCATCGTGTCGCTGGTGGCGCTGCCGGGCGGCAACGTCGCCCGCGGCGCGGCACCCGACCAGGCGCCGCTCGGGTTCGTGGCGGCGCTGCG
>JBHAES010000238.1:0-10830 GCA_041855725.1 Actinomycetota bacterium | reverse complement strand
TCCTGCACCCGGTCGTCGGTGACCATCCCCTCGGACTCGAGCCGGACGAGCACCTCGTGGGCCAGCCGGTGGGGCAGCAGCCGCCGCCCCGCCTCGTAGCGGACCCCCCGCTCGCGCAGCGCCGCCACCGCCGCCGCCACCCGATCCGGCGCCAGCCGTACCTTGCGGGCGCCGCGCGGCACCACCAGCGGCCCCGGCGGCGGGGCCAGCCGTGACCACACCGCCCGCGCCAGCACCTCGGCCATCCGCGCGTCACCCTTGAGCGCCGCCACGGCCGCCGGCTCGACGCCCCGCGACCGCAGCCCGGTCGTCTCCTCGAACAGTCCGACCGCCGTGGCGTGGCGGGCGTCGATCTCGCCGAGGGCGGGCAGCACGTCGCCGATGTAGCCCAGGAACGACTCGTTCGGTCCCACCACCAGCACCCCCGAGCGCGACAGCTGGTCGCGATGGGTGTACATCAGGTACGCCGCCCGGTGCAACCCCACCGCCGTCTTGCCCGTGCCCGGGGCCCCCTGGATGCACAGCGACGTCGCCAGGTCCGCCCGGACCAGCACGTCCTGGTCGGGCTGGATCGTGGCCACGATGTCGCGCATCGGCCCGGTGCGGGGCCGCTCGATCTCGTCCGCCAGCAGCCGGGACGCCGCAGCCGTCCCGGCGGTGAGGTCCTCGTCCTCGTACGCGGTGAGCGTGCCGTCGCGGAACCCGAAGCGGCGGCGCCGCCGCACCGCCATCGGCTCGCCGGGCCGCGCCCGGTAGAACGGGAGGGCCATCGGGGCGCGCCAGTCCATCACCAGCGGCTCGCCGCCGACCTCGTCGGCCACGTGGCGGCGTCCGATGTGGCACACCTCGTCGACCTCGGCGCCGAGCGCGGTGTCGTAGTCGATGCGTCCGAAGAAGAGGGGCACCGTCGGGTCGTCGGCCAGCGCCCGCATGCGGCGGTGGAGCGCCTGCTGCAGCGACGCCGCCGACACCGCGTCGCCGGCCAGCGCCGTGAGCCCGGCGGTGTGCTCCCGCATCCGCGTCAGGGCGGCCCGCGACCGCACCAGGTGCGCCTGCTCCGCCGCGAGCGTGGCGTCGACGGACACGGCTCACTCACCTCCAGTGCGTGGGGACAGAGCGATGCTACCCCGCGACCCGCATCCGGGTCCGGCGGGGCGTCTCGTACGCTGAGGCGCATGGGAGCCTCGGACAGCGTGCACACCATGGTCCCGGTGCCGCCGGAGCAGCGGCCGGTCCGGGTGCGCCGCGCGGTGCGGGTGCTGCTGCGCGACCTCGACGGGGCCCTCCTGCTGTTCCGGGACTCCGATCCCGGGCTCCCGGACCGGCCGACCTGGTGGCTGACCCCCGGCGGCGGCGTGGACGAGGGGGAGTCCGACCTCGAGGCCGCCGTCCGCGAGGTCCACGAGGAGACCGGGCTCGCGCTGACGGCGGCCGACCTGTCGGCGCCGCTCGCGTACCGCACGGTGGTGCACGGCTTCTCCGACGTCGTCACCGTGCAGCACGAGGTCTTCGTACGAGCCGACGTCGCCCGGTTCGTCCCGGTCGCCGCCGACTGGACCGAGGTCGAGCAGGTGTCCCTGCTCGGCCACGGCTGGCTGACCCCCGGCGACCTCGCCGGCCTGCCTGTGTGGCCCGCCGACCCGTGGCGCATCGCCGACCTCCCCGGCGACCGTCCCGAGCCCCTTCCCGTCGTGGAGGAGAGCACCGTCCCGCTCGTCCTCGGATGCGCCGACCCGGCGACGGTCACCGCGGCGCTCAGGAGGGCATGACCGGCGACGGGGCACCCGGCCCCGGCGTGGGCGTCGGGGTGGGGGTCGTGGGCTGAGGGGTCTGGGTGGCGGTGACGGTCATCGTGACCGTCGGGGCGCCGTCGGGACGTACCCCGGGGGCACCGGTCGGCTCCGCCATCGGCACGAGCACGAGCGACCGCCACTCGCTCTGGTTGCCAGCGCTGTCGCGGGCGGCGACCTGCACCAGCATCCGGGAGCCGCGGCGCAGCCAGTCGAGGCGGACGACGGTGTCGGTCGAGCTGGGCACCGGCACCCCGTCCTGCAGCACGACGTAGCGCTCGATCGCCACGTTGTCGCTCGCCGGGTCCCACGCCACCGTGACCGACGACACCTCGGAGTCGACCAGGCGCAGGTTTCGAACGGCGCTGGGCGGTCGCTGGTCGACGCTGGCCGGTGCCGCGCGGGCTGTCGGAGGTGCCGGGGCGGGAGGCTCCGACGTCGGCCGGGTCGGCACGGTCGGCGCCGTCGTGGCCGACCTGGCCGGACGCGACTCGGCTGGTGCCGTACGAAGCGTCGCCGCCGTGGACGTCGAGGGGCGGACGCCGCGGGGGAGGGTCACCAGCGGGGCCTGGGCGCCGATCGCCCAGGCCACGAGAGGCACGGCGACGGCGACGGTCACCACCATCACGGTCAGCGCCGTCATCGTCGGGCGGACCGGGCCGCCGGGGTCGTCGGGGGGGTCCGACATGTGTCGAGGGTACGCGGCCGATGGCCGGATCCGGGAACCCTGCTCACAGAAATCGTTTGCTCGCCGTGCCTGGGGTCGGCGCGGCGACCGGGACCTCAATACACCGACGCCGGGCGCTCGCCGGCGTTGAGCGCGGTGTACTGCTGGTAGACCACGGCGAGGGCGAGCACCCAGCAGCAGAACAGGCCGAGCATGCCGGCGGTGCCGTAGGCGTCGTCGAGGGAGCGTCCGGTGAGCAGCGGCACGGCGAACCCCGCCAGCATCACGCCCAGCGCGATCATGAACAGGCGCCGCACCCGCTCGCGGCGGTAGCGCACCATGAAGGTCAGCGAGAGGGCGAGCGGCAGCGCGAACGGGGTGACCTGCCACACCAGGCCGCCGACGGCGAGCACGATCAGCAGCCCGTACGACGACGCCTTCAACGCGTTGGCGAACGTGGGCGGCACGGTCGGCGCCGGCGGCGCCCACTCGGGGCCGGGGCCGAACCACTGCGGCGTGCCCGGGGTGGGGAAGCCGTGGGTGGGGGGCGCGTACGTGGACTCGAACGGCTGGTCGGCGGTCCACGCCGGTCCCACCGGCGGCGACCAGCCGGGCGCGGCGACGGCTCCGACCGTGTGGGCCGAGCCCCACGCGGACCCGGCGGTCACGATCGCGGACGCGACCTCGTAGGGGCGGTGCGGGTCGCGGGTGGGGCCGCCGTGAGGGGTCAGGTCGGCGAGGGCGGGCACCCGGTCGCGAGGCTCGTCGAACGAGGCCGGCCGCGCGGCGGGTGCCCCGGCCGACAGGTCGACCTGCGGCGGCGGGCCGGTGAGGGGCTCCACGTCGGGCGCGGCGAAGGCGGCCGGTCGCTCGACCGGCGCGTACTCGGGCCCGTCCGTCCAGCTCGCCATGGTGGGCAGTGTATGCGGCCGTCGGGTGACGCCTCGGACGAACCCGCTGGTGGGGGTCAAGAGCACTGGGTAGGCTGTGCGTCACCGGGGCGGGGCGTCCCGGCCGTCACGGACGAGCGAAATGAGGATGGCGTGCCTGTCGGCAAGGTGCGTTTCTACGACGCGGAGAAGGGCTTCGGGTTCCTGGTGAAGGACGACGGAGGCGATGTCTACGTGCGCTCGAACGTGCTGCCCCCCGGGGTCACCACCCTGAAGCCGGGGCAGAAGGTCGAGTTCGGCGTGATCGAGGGCCGCAAGGGGGAGCAGGCGCTCTCGCTGCGACTCGTCGAGGCGCCGCCACCGCTGTCGAAGATGCAGCGCAAGTCGCCCGAGCAGCTCGCGGTGATCACCGAGGACCTCATCAAGATGCTCGACCACCTGGGCAACGGCTACCGGCGCGGTCGGCACCCCGAGCCGAGGTCCGCCAAGAAGGTCGCCCAGATGCTGCGCCGCGTGGCCGACGAGCTGGAGCTCTGAGTGGCTGCGGTCAAGCTCGACGCCGTCACCGCGGCCGCGGTCGAGCAGGCGCACGCGGCGGCGGTCGAGGAGGCCGGCGACTTCGGGGTGGGCGACCACCTCGGCGTCGTGGCCGAGGGCGACCGCGTCGTCACCCACCTGTTCGACTGCCCCCACCCCGGCTACCGGGGCTGGCACTGGGCGGTGACCCTCGTCCGCGCCTCCCGCGCGAAGACCCCCACCGTCAACGAGGTGGTGCTCCTGCCCGGCACCGACGCCCTGCGCGCGCCCGCCTGGGTGCCGTGGGCCGACCGGGTCGAGCCCGGCGACCTCGCCCCCGGCATGCTCATGCCCACGTCGGCCGACGACCCGCGCCTCGACCCGGGCTACACCGGCGGCGACGAGGACGACGACACGGCGGTCGCCGTGCGCGCCGTCGTGCACGAGCTGGGTCTGGGACGGTCGCGGGTGCTCAGCGACTACGGGCGGCAGGTCGCGGCCGAGCGCTGGTACGACGGCGAGGGCGGCCCCGACACGGCCGAGGCGCGGCAGGCGCCCGCACCGTGCACCACCTGCGGCTACCTCGTGCGGCTGCGCGGCTCCCTGGGGGCGCTGTTCGGGGTGTGCGCCAACGGCTACGCCTCCAGCGACGGGCGGGTGGTCGCGGTCGACCACGGCTGCGGCGCGCACTCCGACGTGGTCGCCGACGTCTCCGACGCCTACCTACCCGACCCGGTCTGGGACTCCGTCACCATCGACCAGACCCTCTTCGACTGAGGCCGCCGCGCCGGCGTGCCGCGACCGCCGCCAGCGGGTGAACGCGACCATCACCACGCCCAGGCCCGTACCGGTGAGGCAGACCCACAGCCACCAGCCGTCGCCGCGGGCCTCCAGCGCCGGCCGCCACACCAGGCACGCCACCGAGAGGGCGACGAACACCCCGGTGCCCAGCTGCGCGGCCGCCACCCCGTCGGCGTCGACGGGTGCCACGGGGGCCTGGGCCAGCGCGTGGTGCGGCTCGGGATCGCTCACGTGTCCACTCTACGGACCACGACCCGCCCGCTCCACCACCGCCCGACCGGGGTCCCTAAGGTATGGGCCATGACCTCCAAGTCCCCTCGGGTCGCGCCGCGCCCGACCGAGCCCCGCCCGCGCCACGGCGCCATCGACCGCTGGTTCGGCGTCTCCCGCCGCAAGTCCACGATGGGTGCCGAGGTCCGCGGCGGCCTCGTGACCTTCTTCACGATGGCCTACATCATCGCCCTCAACCCCCTCATCATCGGCACCGGCGCCGACCGGGACGGCAACCTCGTCTCCGGGCTGCCGCTCATCGACCCGGCGACCGGCGAGGTCAGCGGCGCCAACGTCGGCACGACGATCGGCATGGTCGCGGCGGCGACCGCGTTCGTCGCGGCCGCCATGACGATCTTCATGGGCGTGTTCGGCCGGTTCCCGCTCGGCCTGGCGACCGGTCTGGGCCTCAACGCCCTGGTCGCGTACGTGATCGCCAAGCAGATGACCTGGCCGCAGGCGATGGGGCTGATCTTCTGGGAGGGCGTGCTCATCCTCGTCCTGGTGCTCACCGGGTTCCGGCAGGCGGTGTTCAAGGCTGTGCCGACGTCGCTGCGTACGGGCATCGCCGTCGGCATCGGCCTGTTCGTCACGTTCGTGGGCCTCGTCGACGCCGGCATCGTACGGCGGCCGGCGAGCCCGACCGCCCCGCCGGTCGAGCTGGGCCACCTCGGCAACCTGTTCGGCTGGCCCGCCCTCGTCTTCGTGATCGGGCTCGCGCTGCTGGTGGGGCTGTACGCGAAGCAGGTCAAGGGTGCGATGCTGATCGCGATCCTCGGCACCTCGGTGATCGCCGGCCTGCTGCAGCTCGTGGTGAAGAACCCGGCCATGCGGCCCGACAGCGACACCTACAACCCCACCGGCTGGGCCCTCAACGTGCCCGGGCTCAAGGAGGGGGTGCCGGTCTTCTCGCTGCCCGACCTGGGGCTGCTGGGCCGCGTCGACCCGTTCGGCGCGTTCAGCGGCGGGCCCACGGTGGTGCTGGGCGTGCTCCTCACCATCTTCGCGCTGCTGCTGGCCGACTTCTTCGACACGATGGGCACCATCGTCGCCGTCGGGTCCGAGGGCGGCATCCTCGACCGCAACGGCAACCCGCCCCACCTGCGCGAGATCCTGATCGTCGACTCGGTGGCCGCCATGGCCGGCGGTCTCGGGTCGGTGTCGTCGAACACCTCCTACATCGAGTCGGCCGCCGGCGTCGGCGAGGGGGCCCGCACCGGTCTGGCCTCCGTCGTCACCGGAGCCATGTTCTTCTTGGCGATGTTCCTGTCCCCGCTGGTGAACCTCGTCCCGTCCGAGGCGGTCGCGCCGGTGCTCGTGTTCGTCGGGTTCCTCATGATGATGCAGGTCGGCGACGTGTCGTGGGACGACCTCGAGGAAGGGCTGCCGGCGTTCCTCACGATGATCCTCATGCCGCTCACCTACTCGATCACCAACGGCATCGGCGCGGGGTTCGTGTGCTACGTGTTCCTCAAGCTGGTCAGCGGCAAGGCCCGCCAGGTGCACCCGCTGCTCTACGTCGTGGGCGCCGCGTTCCTGCTCTACTTCTCCCAGGCCGTCGTCAGCAGCCTCCTCTGACGCCAGGGGGCGTCAGCCGGTGCGCACCGTGACCACGTCGGGGACCGGGCGCCCGACCTGCGCCGCCTCGTCGGCCCACGGCGAGAGGCGGGCGAGGAAGTCGGCGACCTCGGTGGCCGCACCGGTCGCGTCGGTGTCGAGCCGGGCCAGCGCCGCGCGCCAGTCGTCGCCGAGCGCGACCGCGTTGTCGTGGCGGAGGTAGCCCACCTCCATGCCGGCGAGGGGACGCAGCAGCCGGGCGTCGCGTGACCACAGCCGGCGCACCCCGTGGTGCGACACGACCCCGGCCCGGGCCAGGTCGAAGTCGAGGCCGTCGAGGTCGTGGTCGCTGAGCGGCAACGACACCGTGCCCCAGGCCAGGGCGTCGAGCCAGTGCCGCAGCAGCACCCACGACGCCTCGAGGCGCAAGGGGGACACGTGGCGGCCCGACAGCATCGTGTCGGCGTCGGCGGGTGTCGGGGCGGCGTACGGCAGGACGGGGGCGTCGGGGGCCCGGCGCAGCAGCGGGCCCAGCTTGCCCAGCAGCCCGGGCGGCCTCGGGGGCGTCACCGGCGGCTCGAAGACCGGCTGGGCCAGCTCGACGAGGCGGGCGCGCAGGTCGGGGTCGGCGGCGAACACGTCGCGTACCTCGTCGATCCCCACTGCCCAGCACCTGACCTCCGCCATGGGCCCACGGTAGTGCCCTCCGGTCAGCGCCGCAGCAGGGTGTAGGCGCCGGCGCCGAGGGCGAGGGCGGCCGCGGCGACGAGGGCGGTGATGGTGCCCGAGTTGTCCTGGGTGGTCTGGTCGGGGTCGGCGGGGCCGGTGGCAGGGGACGGGCTCGCGGCGGGGGCCGTGGCCGACGGTGTCGCCGCCGACGGTGTCGCCGCCGACGGGAGGGCCGCGCGCTTGGCGGCCGTGCCCGCGCCGGTGCCGGCGACCAGCAGCCCGTCCCCGCCGAGCGCCGTGGTGACCGACTCGCCGTCGGCCTGCGGCAGCGGGGTGCGGGCCGTCACCTGCCACGACGCGGCCGGGTCGACCTCGAGCAGCTCGGTCGCCGTACGCAGCGCGACCCGCCCGGAGGTGAGGTAGGTGCCGTCGACGACCCCCTCGGGGGCGTCGGCCACGCGCGTGAGAGCATTCGCCTTCGTGGTGCTGAGCTGGGAGGGCGCCGCGTAGACGCCGGCTGTCGGCGCCGACGTGACGAGGTAGATCTCGGCGCCCGGTCCCAGCAGGAGCGCCTTGGCGTCGTGGGCGCCGTCGGGGTAGGTGAGGTCCCAGGAACGGTAGGTGACGCTCGTCGAGGTCACCGACGCTGCGACGCTGGCCACGGTCACCTGCGCGCGGGTGCGCTGCGGGTCGCCCACGTCGGCCAGGTAGACGCGGCCGCCGTGGTACCCGACGGCCTGCACCGACGTGGTCGGCAGGTTGAGCACGAGCCGGGCCGCGGTCCGCCCGTCGGGCCGCACCGCATAGACGGCCGTCGTCGTGGACGCCCCACCGTTCGCGGCCCAGTAGACCTGGTTCGCCTGGTCGGCGGCCACCCCGGTGATCGACGTGAGCCGCTGGTCGCCCCAGGTGAACAGCGCGTCATCGGCTCGCGCGGTGCCGGGGGCGAGCGCCACCACCAGCACGGCGAGCGCGGTGAGGAGGGCCCAGAAGCGGTCGCGCACGGGGGCCAGACTACCCGCCCCGCCCAGCAGCGTCCCCCACGACGGCGTCGCACGCGGGTCCCCGCGTCGTACGGGGTTCGGGGGCGTGTCACACTACGCTGAGCCGGAAGGAGGTGGCCGGGTGAGCCAGCTGATCGACACGACCGAGATGTACCTGCGCACGGTGTACGAGCTGCTCGAGGAAGGCATCGTGCCGCTGCGGGCCCGTCTGACCGAGCGGCTGCACCACAGCGGCCCCACGGTCTCCGAGACGGTCGCCCGCATGGAGCGTGACGGCCTGCTCACGGTGGAGCGGGACCGCCAGATCGTGCTCAGCGAGGAGGGGATGCGGCTCGCGGCCTGCGTGATGCGGCGCCACCGGCTCGCCGAGCGCATGCTCACCGACGTGATCGGCCTCGAGTGGCACCTCGTGCACGAGGAGGCGTGCCGCTGGGAGCACGCGATGTCGGAGGTCGTGGAGGCGCGCCTCGCCGCGATCCTCGACGAGCCGGAGGCGTCCCCGTACGGCAACCCCGTGCCGCGCCACACCGACGACGGCCCGGTCGCGGCCGAGCGGTTCGGGGCCGGTGTGCGGCCGCTGACCGCGTTCGGCGCCGAGGGCGTGGTGGTGCTGCGGCGCATCTCGGAACGGCTCCAGCAGGAGACCGACGCCCTCGACCACATGCACCGGGTCGGGGTGGTGCCGGGCGCCACCGTACGCTTCACCGTCGACGACGACGCCCTCACCCTCGCCACCGACACCGGCGAGGTGTCGCTCGACCCGAGCCTGGCCGACCGGCTGTACGGGCACCCGGTGGGCTGACGACGTGCCGCGGTCGGAGGTGACGCGCGGCCTGCTGCGCGGCTACTGGTACGACGCGGTCGCCTCGCTGCTGCTCGACGAGCTCGCCACCCGACCCGGCGACCTCGCCCTCGCCCAGGCCCAGCGCCTCGCCCTCGCCGCGAAGCGGGTGCTGGACCTCGACGCCGAGGACTTCGGGCAGATCGCCGTCGACTTCGACCGGCCGTGGGCCGCGGCGCTGGTGGACGCCTCGTTCCCACCCGGCCCGCGCGACCCGCAGCGCGGTGCCCTCGGGTCGCTCGTGGGACTCTACCGGCTCATGCTGGAGGTGCTGGAGCTGCGCGCGCGGCGGCACGAGCCGTTGCAGGTGGTGGTGACCGCCCACCTGATCGCCGAGTACCTGCCCATGCTGGCCTGGGAGACCAGGCTCGGCCACGGCGGCGACCCGAGCCGGATGCGCCGCAGCGTGGGGGAGCGGTGGGGTGCCGAGGCCGCGGCGTGCCCCCACTCGTCCTCGCAGCGAGCCACCGCCAGACGGGCCCTCAACGCGTGCGACGGCGACCTCCCCGGCTACACCGCCTACCTCGACCGGTTCCACTCCCGGCTCGGCGACGCCCTGTCGCCGTGCGCCATGAACCATGCCACCGTCGGCGCGGGCGAGCGGCCCGACGTCGGCACCACCTGCCCCGACCCGTGCGGGTGGGCCACCGCCGGCACCCTCGCCGCCCGCCGCGACCTCGACGCCCGCGTGCGGCTCGCCCTGCTCTACCGCGACAGCCCCGTCGTCGCGCTGCGCCACCACGCGCCGGTGGGCCACTTCTTCGGGGTGCCGTCGACCTCGGAGATCTCCGCAGCCTGGCTGCGTACCTGGGCACGGCTGAGCGCACCCTGGCCCGACGGGTCCAACCCGTTGCAGCGCGGCGAGGCCCGCGGTGCCCCGGAGGCCGACGAGGCGCTGCCCGGGATGTCGGCGCTGGTGTCGGCGGTGGCGGGAGCGACGATCGGCCCGGGACGGCTGATCCGCGACATCGGGCTCGACGTCGCGACCACTCTCGGGCTCGGCCCCGCCTCAGCCCTGCGCTGACGGGCGGTCCGCCTCCTCGTTCTCGGCCTGCTCCGCCTCGGCCTCCTTGAGCAGCTCGTCGACGTCGAGCGCCTTGAGCTGGGTGACGAGGTCGGTCAGCATCGACTGGTTCATCGCGCCGGCCTGCCGGAAGACGAGCACCCCGCGGCGCAGCGCCATCAGCGTCGGGATCGACGACACCTGCAGCGCCGCCCCGACCTCCGGGTGCGCCTCGGTGTCGAGCTTGGCGAACACCACGTCGGGATGCTGCTCGCTCACGGCCTCGAAGATCGGGCCGAAGCGCAGGCACGGCCCGCACCAGGGGGCCCAGAAGTCGATGATCAGGGCGTCGGTCTCCTGGACGGTCTGCGACAGGGTCTCAGGTGTCAGCGTGATGGTGGCCACGGTTCCTCCGGGTCTGGTGCCGGGCGGAGCCGAGCCGATGGCGGCTGCGACTCGTCCCGACGACGATGGGTGGTGGGCTCGGTTCGGCCCTCGCACGTGCAACGACAGGTCCTCGTGCGCTTGTTCCCGGCGCATCGTACGGGCCGCGGCGCGGCTCGCGGGGCGTCGACGTGGAGCCGGCGACACGCGCGTCCCTGTCCGGCGCGGGGGCCGCGGGCAGCCGGCCGCGACCTGGCCCAGGTGCGCCGTCAGCGTCGGGATGCCACAATGGACGCCGCGGGTCCACCCGCCCCGGCCTTGTAGCTCAGGGGATAGAGCAGAGGTTTCCTAAACCTTGTGTCGGAGGTTCGAATCCTCCCAGGGCCGCCGCACCGCCTCTGGCCCCGCCGGCTCGGCCGCACCGGCCAGCCCCTCGTC
>JBHAES010000237.1:0-3038 GCA_041855725.1 Actinomycetota bacterium | reverse complement strand
TGCCCTCGACGATGAGGCGTCCCAAGGATGCGGTGGTCATGCGGTCAGGCTACCCGGCAGGTCCGACAACCCCCGCCACTGGTCGAGCCGGGCTGTCACCGGTCGAGCCGAGCTGTCACGTCTCGAGTCGGGCCCGACTCCACAAGTGACAGCTCGACTCGAACAGTGACGCCCGACTCGACGACGGAAGACCAGTCACCGCCCGACCTGCGCCCACACCTCCACATTCGAGCCGAACTGTCACCTCTCGAGCCGGGCCCGGCTCCAGAAGTGACAGCTCGACTCTATAGGTGGCAACTCGGCTCGGGAAGGGGTGGGGGACGCGCACGCCCTGACGTCACGACGCGCCGGCCGTCGCCCGAACGCGCCGACCGTCGCCCGAACGCGACGACCCGTGCGCCACGTGGGCGTACGGGCCGCAGCCGGGTCTCGGTCAGGCCATCGTGCCCAGGCCCTTGGGGGAGGTCCAGCCCGGGAAGACCGGGGCGAGCTGGGCCACCGAGAGGCCGAAGCGTCGCACCACGACCTCGGACAGCAGGTCGCGGTAGTCGTTGGTGCCGGGCACGTCACCCTCGGTGAGGGTGGTCAGTCCGGTCCAGGTGCCCTTCACGCCGCCCTTGACGCCGCCGCCGAGCAGGAGCGCCACGCCGCCGTGGCCGTGGTCGGTGCCCGCCGACGCGTTCTGCTGCACGCGGCGGCCGAACTCGCTCATCACCAGGACCGTCGTGGTGGCCGCCGCCGGGCCCAGGTCGGCCATGAACGTGGCCAGGCCGTTGGCCAGGGCGCTCGTCATCGAGAAGAAGTCGCCCGAGGTGGCGGTGCCCATGCGGGTGTGCATGTCCCAGCCGCCCAGGTCGACGGTCGCGACGCGGACGCCCTTGCCCGTACGGATCAGCGACCCCAGCGCGGCCAGCGCCCGGCCGAAGTCGTTGTCGGCGTAGCCCCGGTCGGTCGGCGACTTCTCCGCCGTGCTCAGCTGGCCGGCCGTGTCGGCCGCGGCGAGCGCGATCAGCGTCTGGCGCGACATCGGGTGGTCGAGGCCGGTGTAGAGCTTCTCGAGCGCCGTCCGGGTCGGGCCGGCCAGCACCGAACCCGTGCCCTCGATACGGAACGACGCCAGGCTGCGCATCATCAGCGGGGCCGCGTCACCGATCATCGACCGGGGCGCCGCCGTGCCCGCGCCGAGCGCCCGGAACGTGGTGCCCGGCCCCAGCACGCCGAGCAGCCGGTCGAGCCACCCCGAGGTGCCCGTGGCGTTGCTGCCGCCCCGCTCCAGGCAGTCCTGGGCCTGGAAGTGCGACCGGCTCAGGAACGGCGTCGCCACCGCCGGCACCGCCGCCAGCTGCCCCTTGTCGATCAGCGGCTTCAGCGGCGCCAGGGCAGGGTGCAGCCCGAATCCCCGGTCGAAGCTGATCAGGGACGACGCCGGCAGGGCCACGTCGGGACGCGCCTTCAGGTACGTGGGGTCGTTGGCGGGCACCAGCATCGACAGGCCGTCCATGCCGCCGCGCAGGAACACCACCACCAAGGTGCCCGTGTCGTTGCCGGCCCCGTACGCCACCCGGGTGGTGACGAGCTGGGAGCCGATCGCGGCCACCCCCACCCCGAGGCCGCCGGCCAGCGCCCGGCGGCGCGTGAACCCCTTCGACCACGCCTCCTGCCGCGCGGCCTGGTTGCGTTCCTGCACCTCGGCCATGGCCCGGAAGCCGGCGTCGGCGACCGTCGGCCCCATCCGGGTCCAGTCGGGGCAGTCGGGGTGCAGCGAGTCTGCGGTCACGTACTGGGTCATGTGCGGGTCCTTCTCAGCGGGCCTGGCAGTAGATGGAGTCGAGCACGAGCGCCGCGAGGTGCGGGGCCTTCCAGGCGACCCTGGAAGCCTGCGAGTCCTCCGGCACCTCGAGGAAGGCGACGAGGGTGGCCCGCACCGTGGCCGGCATGGTGCCGGCCGTCAGGAACGTGCACACCCGGTCGATCCACGCGCCCACCGTCTCGTCGGCGAGCGGCTTGAACACATCGGTGGCGATCGTCGACTTCATGCCCGCGAACCAACCCCCCGTGAGGGCGCGGTGCGTGGTGAACCGCTCCAGCAGCTGCCCGGCCGACAGCCACGCGGCGGTCACGTCGGGGTAGCCGTTCGGCGGCCCCCACCCCAGCGGATGGTTGTTGACGCCCCACAGCCGCCAGTAGAGCGAGTCGACCCCCTTGCGGGCCTGGGCCGCGTCCGGGATCGGCATGTCGAGCGCACGCGCCGACGCCACCATGTCCTCGGCCGGACGCCGCGTCTTGGCGCCGACCGACGACCAGAACTCCTCCGTACGGAACAGGGCGCGCAGCACCGGCACGATCGCCGTGTCGTTGGCCAGGTACACCTCGGCCAGCGAGCTCACCAGCTCCGCCGACGGGGCGTCGGAGACGAACCGGACCGCGAGCTTGCGGGCGACCGTCTGCGCCGTCTTCGGGTGCTTGGCCAGGTAGGTGCACAGCCGGTCGCCGACCGCCTCGCCCTTCGCGGCGTCGGCGTTGGCGTCGGTGAACGCGAGCACCTTCACCGCCCCGGTCCAGTGCCGCCGCGCGTCGTAGGAGTAGCGCTGGTCGTTGGGGTCGCCCTCCTTGGAGGTGATCCCGCGGCCCGACAGGATCTTCGCCGCGGCCAGCACGTCGGCCTCGGTGTAGCCGCCGTCGATGCCCACCGTGTGCAGCTCCAGCAGCTCACGGCCCAGGTTCTCGTTCACGTGCGTACGGTTCGACTGGTTGTTGCTGAGGTACGTCAGCATCGACGGGTGCCGCATCGCGGCCTGCAGCATGTCCTCGAACCGACCGAACGCGTGGCGCCGGATCACCTGGTGGTGGTAGTCGGGGCCCGACGCCCACACGTTCTCCGACGGCGTGGTCACGTTGAGGTGGTTGGCGAACACGTCCACCACCACCTCGAACAGCTGCCGCGACGAGAAGATCTGGCGCCCCAGCACGAGGCGGGCCGTGTCGTACTGCGCCGTCCACCCGTAGCGCTTGATGCTGGCGACGACCGTGCCGATGTC
>JBHAES010000236.1:0-3188 GCA_041855725.1 Actinomycetota bacterium | reverse complement strand
GGCGGCGTCCGCGATGGCCCGCTGGCAGGCGAGCACCTGCTGGCGGAAGGCGTCGTCGGTGGCGTGCTTGTCGCGCACCTGCACCACGCCTGCGCCGCCGAGGACCGCCTGGTACACCGTCGCCGTGGGCGGCCGCCGGGAGCGGCAGGCGTCGTCGGGGGTGATCGTCACCTCCGGCACCGGCGCCACCGGCTGGGCGGCATCCATCCACCGGGCGCACCGCAGCCACCTGTCGCTCCCGGCACCCACGGCGCCCGCGGCCGCGTTCTTCGTACGCGAGGCGTGGCCCTCGCCCGTCACCGGCACCGACCTCGTCGAGGGCCTGCTCACCGACCCGCTGGAGCTGGTGGTCGAGTCGGACACCCTCGTCGCCTTCGGCGACGGCATCGAGGACGACCGTCTCACCATCGCCGCCGGCCAGACCGTCCGGGTCGGCGTCGCCCCCGTGGGGCTGCACCACGTGGCGTAGGGCGAGGCGGGTGCCGGCAGCTCGGGTGCGTGGCGTGCGGTGGTACGTGCCGCAGGCCGCCCCACCGCCGTCCGAGTCGAGCCGTCACACCGCGGGTCGGGCCCGGCGCTCGAGGTGACGCTGCGGCTCGAGGTGACGAGCGTGGGCAGGCGGCGGTGCGGCCGGGGTGAGGCGGTAGCCGGTGCCGGCTCGGGATGCGGGGCGGCTGCGATGGGGACGTCGAGAGTGGTCTCCCCAGGCTGGAGGCCGCTCGGGTCCCTCCCCGGACGACGGGGTCGGTGGGAGGCCACCGTTCGGGTCGGGCCGAGTCTCTTCGAGCACCACCCTTCTCTTCGAGTCGGGCTGTCACCGCTCGAGCCGGGCCCGACCCCCGAGGTGACAGCCCACGTCGAGGAGTGCCCGGCGGCTCCCGCCCGCGCCGCCCCGCCGCCGTCGAAACCTCACCCGGGACGCACGGCGACGGGGGCGCCCGCACGGCCCTCGGCAGCCGGTCACCAGGGAGCGCGGGAGCCGTACGGCACGAACGGGAGAGCCAGGGCCTCGGCCAACGGGGCGATGAAGTCGTCGGGGCGTCTGACCTCAGCCCATCCCCACCGCTCGACGTAGCGGACCTTGCGCCGCAGCCGGTCCTCGCGCTGCTTCTCGGCGAACAGGCGTCGGGCCGGGTCGACGGAGCCGTCGGGGAGCTCGCGACAGTACTTCCCGTAGCCGTCGAACTCGCCGGCGACGCCGCCGTTGAGGTCCCAGTGCATGTCGGCGTACTCCGCCTTGCCTGCGGTGACGAACTCCCACTGCAGCTCGGGCGGGGGCAGCCCGGCGGCCACGATCAGGTAGCGGCTCACGGACTCGCCCGCCGACCCGGACCTCGCGTCGAGCAGCCGGAGCAGGCGGCAGGCCCGCCGGCGGCCGGGCACTCTGGTCATGGCGTCCAGGCAGGCCTCCAGCGCCTCCGGCTCGAGCCCCTTCGCCAGCGCGGCGTCGCCGGCGGCTACGACCCATGGCGCGGGCAGCGTACGGGCCAGGTCGGCGACCGTGCGAGCCAGCGAGGTGACCGGCACGCCATCGACCTCCACCACGTCGTCCGGGCCGAGCGGCGCGATCCGCACGGTGAGGTGACGGGCCGTGAAAGGGTAGTGCGGGGCGTCACGGATGAGGTGCACCGAGTGCATGGCCGCGTACGGGAGCGGCAACCCGTGGAGGGCGGCAGCGGCCGGTCCGGCGAGAACACCCGGGCGCACCTGTCTGCGGGTGCCCTCGATGAGGGTCAGGTAGTCGGTGGTGGGCGTGCCAGGCTCTTTATCTGGCACCCAGACCCCGCGCCGAGGATGGCGCATGCCGAGCTTGCCCATCTCCCGGTAGCCGTACCCCTGCTCAAGCAGCTCTGCTGCGGTGTAGATGCGTCTCATACCCATACTTATGGGACGACGCAGCGCTCTCGTGCCAGCCACCCTGGCGCGCTGTGGACAACCCTGTGCGCAGTGACTGATGTGGACAAGCCGGAGGCAGTCGATGGGTGCTCACCTCTCGAGTCGAGCTGTCACCCCTGGAGCCGAGGTGTCACTTCGGGAGGCCAGCCTGGCTCGATGGGTGACAGGTCGGCTCGGTGGGTGACACGTCGGCTCGGTGGGTGACAGGTCGGCTCGCTGCGTGTAGCCCGGCTCGAATGGTGATGGTTCGGCTCGAGGAGTGTGGTCGGCGACGGCGGTCGTGGCGCGGGAGGGACGTGGCCGTCGGGCGGCCTGGGTCGCAAGTCGCGCTGGCGGGGCGGGTCTGAATGGCCGGGCGTGAGACGATCGGCGGTCACACTTCGAGGCGAGCTGTCACGTGTGGAGTCGGGCCCGGTTCGGTGGGTGACAGGTCGGCTCGGTGGGTGACAGGTCGGCTCGATGGGTGGTAGGTCGGGTTGGTGGGTGGTAGGTCGGCTCGGTGGGTGGTAGGCCGGGTTGGTGGGTGGTGGCTCGGCTCGAACGGTGAATGGTCCGACACGAAGGGGGAGCCCGGTTCGGAGGGTGGTGGCTCGGCCGGCACGGGTCGGCTCGGCGCTGGCGGTCAGGGTCGCAGGTCGGTTCGGGTGAAGGTCGGTAGGCTCCGGATCGGCACCGGTTCGGCCCGACCGTCCGGGCACGTACGAAGGAGCGCGCATGACCGCTTACCTGCTCGTCGGCGTCGATGTGCTCGGCATGGGGGTGCGTGACCTGGGGATCGTCGGCGGGGTGATCGTCGAGGCGTCGCCGCGTACGGACTGGGTGCGGATCGACTGCTCGGGTCTGGTGGCGCTGCCGGCGCTCGTCGACCCGCACACGCACCTGCGCGACCCCGGCCCCGGCGACGCCGAGACGATCGAGACCGGCTCGGTCGCGGCGGCCCGCGGCGGGTACGGGGCCGTCTTCGCCATGGCGAACACGGTGCCGGTGGCCGACACGGTCGAGGTGGTCGAGCACGAGCGGCGCCGGGGTGACGAGGTCGGGCTCGTCGACGTGCACCCGGTCGGGGCGGTCACGGTCGGCCTCGGCGGGGAGCGGCTCGCCGACATCGCGGGCATGGCCGCGTCGGCGGCCCGGGTCCGCCTCTTCAGCGACGACGGCCGCTGCGTGGCCCGCTCCGACGTGATGCGCGACGCGCTCGTCGCGGTCCGCGACGTCGGCGGCGTCCTCGCCCAGCACGCCCAGGACCCGCTCCTGACCATGGGCGCCCAGGTCGACGCCGGCATCGCCGCCCG
>JBHAES010000235.1:0-4163 GCA_041855725.1 Actinomycetota bacterium | reverse complement strand
TTCGCTCCGGTGCCCACGGTCTCGCCCTGCGGGTTGTGGAACAGGCTGCCCGTGGTGTCTTCGCACCCGGCGAGGGCGACCAGCGAGCCAGGGACCGACTCACTCGACACCCTGATGGTGAGGCTCTCCCGGAGGGTGACCGCCGTCACCTGCTCTTTCTGCTGACCCCGCAGGTTTATCTCCACCGATTCGAGGGCGCGCCCGGTGGCTGTGGCCCGCAGCTCGTCGGTGGCCTCGGGGGCCCCGCCCTCGCGGATGAGTCGCATGTACTCGGCCCAGAATCTTCGGTACACCTGCGTGGCCTCGGCTTGGAGCCTGGCCGCCCGCTGGGCGTCCTGGCTCTCCTTGGTGCAGCGGATGTACTCTCCGGCGGCGTCGGTGCAGATGTAGCCCGGTTGGGCCGTGGTGCTCGCGCACGCCGCGAGGACGACCAGCGCCACGATCGCGGCGGCGCACGTACGGATCACTCTCATGGTGCCTCCAGGTCGGGGGTCCCCTCAGCATGGCACACCCCGCAGCGGCCGAGGAGGTTGTCCACACGACGTGTGCGACGCCTGCCGATGTGCTGGCTCCACAGGTGCATCTCCACCGACTCGAGGGCGCGCCCGGTGGCTGTGGCCCGCAGCTCGTCGCATGTACTCGGCCCAGAACCTCCGGTACACCTGCGTGGCCTCGGCTTCGAGCCTGGCCTGTTGGGCGTCGTGGCTCTCTTCAGGTTCGAGACGGTGCTGGGCATGGGCGGCACCGCTCTGTTCCTCACGGGCGTCGAGTTCCGTTCCACCGTCGCGGCGTGCTGCGCCCCGAGGGCGGCTGCGGCGCCGGCTGCTGGTCGTCGGTGTCGTGGCGCTGTCGCTCGACCTGGCGTCCCAGCCCCCTGGCCCGCTACCTCACCGTCGACGTCGGCTCGGCGGCCGGGCCGCCGGGTGGCTTGCCGCGGTGGGCCGCATGGCCCTCACCTGCTGCCTGGGACAGAACCTCGTCGGCGTCATCGTCTTCCAGGGCTCCGCCGCACCTGCGGCTGTGGGTCACCCTGGCCGCGTACGCCGGCACCTGCGCCCTCATGACGGCCGAGGCTACCTGGTGGCTGCGGCGCTGGCGCAGCCGGTGCGGCAGCGCTCGTACGAGGCCCTGACCGCCGCTGAACGACGTCCCTGACCAAGTCACCGGGGCCGTCGCCCTCGACGTGCTGCAGCTCCGCCTCCTCTACGACCGAGAGAGCAGCCGACCGGCCGATCAGCCCAGGTCCGGCCACCGTCGCCCCGGCGACTGCCTGTGACGACGACGGCGGCCCCGCTCTCCCGCGACCGGCCGAGGGGGTCCCTGGCAGGGCCTGAGAACGGTCGGGCCCAGGACGTAGGCTGAGGTGGTCCCCTCCAGCAAGGACCAGAGAGAGGCCTGCCATGTCCCTGCCCACCACCATGCGTGGCGTGATCCTGCACGCCCCCGGCCACGTCACCGTCGAGGACCGCGAGGTGCCCCGGGTCGTCGAGCCCACCGACGCGGTGCTGAAGGTCGAGGCGGCGTGCATCTGCGGCTCCGACCTGTGGCCCTACCGTGGCGCCGAGCCGGTGCGAGAGGGCCCGATGGGCCACGAGTACGTCGGCACCGTCGTCGAGGTCGGCTCGGCGGTGCGCACCGTGAAGGTCGGCGACTTCGTCGTGGGCTCGTTCTGCATCTCCGACAACACCTGCGAGATCTGCGCCGCCGGCTACCCGTCCCGCTGCGTCAACGGCGGCTTCATGAGCGACACCCAGGCCGAGTACACCCGGGTGCCGCAGGCCGACGGCACCCTCGTCGTGGTGCCTGGTGGCAAGCCCGACGACCCCGAGGTGGTCGCCTCGCTGCTGGCCGCCTCCGACGTGCTCGGCACCGGCTGGTTCGGCGCCGTCGCCGCCGAGGCCGGTCCAGGAAAGACGATCGCCGTGGTCGGCGACGGGGCGGTGGGCCTCAGCGCCGTGCTCGCTGCGAAGGCCCTCGGCTCCGACCAGGTCATCGCGTTCTCCCGCCACGCCGACCGGGCCGCGCTGGCGCGCGAGCTCGGCGCCGACGTGGTGGTCGCCGAGCGCGGCGACGAGGGCGCCGCCAAGGTCAAGGAGCTCACCGGCGGCCTCGGCGCCCACGGCGTGGTCGAGGCGGTCGGCAACCAGGTCTCCATGGACCAGGCCATCGCGTCGTGCCGCCCCGGTGGTCACGTCGGGTTCGTCGGTGTCTCCCACGACGTCAGCCTCGACGGCCTGGGACTCTTCTTCTCCCAGGTCTCCCTGCTCGGTGGGCCGGCGCCCGTGCGCCGCTTCCTGCCCGACCTCATCGACCGGATCCTCGCCCGCCAGATCGAGCCCGGCAAGGTGTTCACCTTGCGCCTCCCCCTCGAGCAGGCCGCCGAGGGCTACCGGGCCATGGACGAGCGCCGCGCCATCAAGGTGCTCCTCGAGGTCTGACCCGGACGGGCGGAGGCGCCTTCCTCGCGTGGTAGGTCGGGTGACGGTCCGAACCATGCGAGGAGCGGCCGCCCTCCGGGGAACCGCTCTGGTTTCCCTACCGACCCCGAGTCTCAGGGACGCCGGCGGGCACTGTCAGAGGTGGCCCCTAGCGTGACCTCATGCAGAACTCACAGGAGGATCCCTACCGCGAGGAGGTAGAGTCGAGTCATGAGTCAGTCCCGGGCCTTCGCGCACGGCATGTGGGTAGCCGCCACCGGCGACCGGCGGCGGCTGCAGGCGATGCGCCGCGAGGTGCTGCGGTCGAGCAACGTGGCGGCCGCGTGGCAGAGCGTGGGCCAGAGCCTGCGTCGGGCATCGGCCCAGGAGCCACCGGAGTCCCCGTCCCGCTGAGCCTCCGCGCCGAGGAGAGCATCTATCTGGAGGCCACCGACGGCTCCATCCCGCCGCCAGCCATGATGGCCGGGTACATGAACATCGATCCTTCCTTCCCCGAGCGCATCCTGCGCATGGCCGAGAAGGATCAGGAATGGCGCCACGAGACGGCATCGACGATGGCACGCGCCGAAGAGTTCGCTGTCCGGATCGGAGCCCTGACCGTGCCCGTACTCGGCCTGCTGATGCTGGTCGCGGGCGTGGTGGTCTCAGCGCTGGGCGCGCCCTGGCACGCCGCACTGGTCATCGGCGGGTTGCCGACACTCGTCGCCGCGCTCGGGAGCTTCGTCGCGCAGGTCCGCAGACCAGCGACAGAGCCCTCCGAGGCACACAGCACCATCAGACGGAGGTCGAGGTCCGAGGCATAGGTTTCCTCGCGGCCGCCGTCCGCCAGGACCGTCGTCGGTGCGGGCGGGCATACGACCACGAAGCGCACCACGCAGCCGACCCTCACGACCCGGTCGGCGGCTGGCGGAGGACGAGGCCGGCGGTGCCGTCGACGGTGACCTGGTCGCCGTCGCGCAGCAGGCGGGTGGCGTCGGCGACGCCGACCACCGCCGGCACCCCGAGCTCGCGGGCCACGATCGCGGTGTGCGAGAGCAGCGAGCCGCGCTCGGCCACGACGGCCCGGGCCCGGGAGATCAGGAACACCCAGCCCGGGTCGGTCATCGGGGTGACGAGCACCGTGTCGCCCAGGTCGGCACCCGTCACCGCCCGCGGGTCGGTGACCACCAGCACCGTGCCGCTCACCCGCCCCGACGACACCCCGAGGCCCGCCA
Source organism: Actinomycetota bacterium (assembly GCA_041855725.1). Taxonomy (GTDB): domain Bacteria; phylum Actinomycetota; class Actinomycetes; order Propionibacteriales; family Propionibacteriaceae; genus JBHAES01. The sequence continues at coordinate 511 of JBHAES010000235.1, read as the reverse complement.
GGTCGCCGGCGCCGCCGTCGCCGGCCGCGCTGGTCTGCGCCCCCGACACCCGGACGTCGAACGGCTCGCCCAGGAACGTCAGCCGCCGGAACGCCGGCAGCCCCTCGTACGCGGCCCGCTCCCGGCGCCGCGCCGCGACGAGGTCACGCAGCCTCTCCCGCCCGTCGCCCGCACCGGACCCGTCGGCCCCCCAGAGCTCGTCGAGGGTGAGCCACCACACGTCGGACCAGTCGTCGAGCCACCCGTCGGCAGCCAGCAGCTCGCCGGCCCGCCGCGCCGCCGCACGCGCCATCCCGTACACCCTGGCCCGGTCGAGCCGCGACGCCTCCCGCCCGGCGATCGCCCGCGTCGCCGCGCGGGCCACCGCCCGCACCAGCGGGTGACGCGACGCCAGCCGCGGCCGCGCCGGCTCGCCCACGGCGCCGCGGAACCCGCGGACGGCCTCGACGAGCAGCATCGGGTCGCTGCGGTAGGTAGGCGACTCCAGCTTCAGCTCCTCGAAGGCCCGGTC
>JBHAES010000234.1:0-3726 GCA_041855725.1 Actinomycetota bacterium | reverse complement strand
GGGTGTGGATGAGTCACGGCGACGCCGTGCGGCGCGCCCCGGCGGGGTTCACGGCGCTGGCGTCGTCGGGCGGCGCCGCGGTGGCCGCGTTCGAGGACCCCGCACGGCGCCTGGCCGGCGTGCAGTGGCACCCGGAGGTGCGCCACAGCGAGCACGGCCAGCAGGTCCTCGACCGGTTCCTCCACCACGTCGCCGGCATCGGCTCCACCTGGACCACCTCGACCATCACCGAGGCCGCCGTCGCGTCCGTACGCGACCAGGTCGGCCCCACCGCCACCGTGATGTGCGCCCTGTCGGGCGGGGTCGACTCGGCGGTCGCCGCGGCGATCGTGCAGCGGGCCGTCGGCGACCGGCTCACCTGCGTGTTCGTCGACCACGGTCTGCTGCGCAAGGGTGAGGCCGAGGCGGTCAAGCGCGACTTCGTGGCGGCTACGGGCGCCGACCTGGTCGTCGTCGACGCCGTCGACCAGTTCCTGGGCCACCTTGCCGGCGTCACCGACCCCGAGACCAAGCGCCGGATCATCGGGCGCGAGTTCATCCGGGTGTTCGAGGCCGAGGCCCGCGCCCTCGCCGACGACGGCGTCGAGTTCCTCGTGCAGGGCACCCTCTACCCCGACGTCGTCGAGTCCGGCGGCGGCGAGGGTGCGGCCACCATCAAGTCCCACCACAACGTCGGCGGCCTGCCCGACGACCTGCGCTTCCAGCTCGTCGAGCCGCTGCGCACCCTGTTCAAGGACGAGGTCCGCCAGGTCGGCCTCGAGCTCGGGCTGCCCGAGGAGATGGTGTGGCGGCACCCGTTCCCCGGGCCGGGCCTGGCGGTGCGGATCGTCGGCGAGGTCACCCGAGAGCGCCTCGACGTGCTGCGCGAGGCTGACGCCATCGCCCGCGACGAGGTCACCCGTGCCGGCCTCGACCGCGACGTGTGGCAGCTCCCCGTGGTGCTGCTCGCCGACGTCCGGTCGGTCGGCGTGCAGGGCGACGGTCGGACGTACGGCCACCCGGTCGTGCTACGGCCGGTGACCAGCGAGGACGCCATGACCGCCGACTGGGCCCGGCTCCCGTACGAGGTGCTGGAGCGGATCTCGACCCGCATCACCAACGAGGTGCGCCAGATCAACCGGGTGGTGCTCGACGTGACGAGCAAGCCGCCCGGCACCATCGAGTGGGAGTGACCAGGCACCGGACCGGAGGGCACGCTCAGCCGCCTCGTACCACCTCGCCGGCCACGACGGTGGCCCACACCCGGTCGCGCATCGCGAGCAGGTGACGGGCGGTGGCGGCCGTGTCGGACTGAGGGGCGAGGGGGTCGGCGTCGAGGATCACCAGGTCGGCGCGGGCCCCCGCCACCAGGCCGGGATGGTCGTCGACCGAGCACGCCAGCGCCTGGGCGGCGGTCAGGTGCTGCTCGGGGTGCCACGCCTCGGCGTCGGGGGTGTTGCGGTGCACGGCCGAGGCCATCGCCAGCCACGGGTCGAGCGGCGAGATCGGCGCGTCGGAGCCGAACCGCAGCCGGGCCCCGGCCGCCAGCAGGTCGGCGAACGCGAACGCCCGGTCGGCACGGTCGGCCCACAACCGGTCCAGGGCCGCCACGTCGTCGACCACGTGGTGCGGCTGCACCGACGCCACGACGCCGAGCCGGGCGAACCGGGGCAGGTCGGCCGAGCGCACCAGCTGCACGTGCTCCAGCGAACCGGTGGCGCCCGCCGCCTCGATGGCGTCGAGCGCGTCGCCGCACGCCCGGTCGCCGATCGCGTGGAACGTCACCTCCAACCCGGCCGCGGCGCAGCGGCGGGCGAGGTCGGTGAGGGTGCCGCGGTCGACGTTGCGCACGCCCCGGGTGCCGGCGGGGCCGTACGGGTCGTCGCAGGCGGCGGTGAGGCTGCCCAGCGACCCGTCCGAGATCACCTTCAACGGCCCCATCGTCACGAGGCCGGCGACCGGGTCGCCCGTACGCAGACCCGTGGTCAGCGCCGCATCGAGATGGGGCGGGTAGAACCCGGCCCGCACCCGCAGCGTGGTGAGGCCGCGCCCGCACCGGTCGGGCCACACCTCGAACGTGGGGGCGAACGAGAGGTCGGTGATCCCTACCACCCCGAGCGCCTGGGCGTCGGCGACCACCGCGGCCACGTCACGCTCGGCCACCTCGGCGGGCACGAGCTCGTCGAGGCGGGCGAGCACCGCGAACCACGGGTCCTCGGCCACGAGCGACTCGTGGGCCACGTCGAACCGGCGCTGGGCGGCCGTGTTCAGCCAGCCGCTGTGCGCGTCACCCGACACGAGCACCACCAGGTGGTCGCCCGAGACCGCGTCGAGCTCGGCGCGGTGCGGGCTCCGCCGCCACAGCGACGGCCGCGCCCCGAACCCCACCAACGGGCAGCTCGGGTCAGCAGCCGCTGCGACCTCGGCGCGCACGAGGGCGAGCAGCTCCTCAGGCGTCCGGGCCGCCGACGTGTCGAACCACGACCGCATCACCCCGAGCTGGCCGAGGTGCACGTGGTGGTCCCACAGGCCTGGTACCACCCACCGGCCCGCGGCCGCCAGCACCGGCTCGCCCGGATCCGGCCGCAGGTGGGGACCCACCTCGGCGACGACCCCGTCGGCCACCCGCACGTCGAGCAACCGGTCGGCCCCGGCGGGGCGCACCTGCGAGACGATCACACCTGGGATCGTACGGGTGGCCCGGCCGGGGCCGGAGGGCGCCTGCCGGCGCCGAGGGTCAGCGGAGGTCGTCGCCGTTGTGGATCGTGGTGCGGTTGCGGTTCGACCACGCCCGGTCCGCCTCGGCGCGGGCCCACGCGATGCCGCTCTTGCCGGTGCCCGCCTCGGGCAGGATCGCCCACAGCAGCAGGTAGACCAGCCAGCCGAGGCCGGTGAACACCACGATGAGCGCGGTGACGATGCGCACGATGCTGACGTCGACGCCGATGTAGTCGGCGATGCCGCCGGCGACGCCGCCGATGATGCGGTCGTTGGTGGAACGGGTCAGGGAGCCGGACATGGGGATTCCTTTCTCAGGGGTTGTGGTTGCGGCGCGAGGCCACGAGGCCGACCACGCCGATCGTGATGAGGGTGAGGGGCGCCAGGATGCCGACGGGTCCCAGCGGGACCCCCAACCCGGAGGCCAGGGTGCCGACGCCGACGGCGAGGGCGAGCAGGCCCACCATGAGGGCGGCGACGTCACGCTTCATGCCGTCATCACCGCCACCTCGCCCGCGCCGAGACTGATGTTGATCGTGAGCGTCGGGGCCGACGGGTCGCCCACCTGCTGCCACTGCGTGTCGACCATCCCCGAGACGGCCCGGTCGGGGGCGGTGAACGAGCCGATCAAGCTGGCCGTCACCACGACGTTCATGCCTTCCGGCACGATCACCCGCACCGCGCCCGCGGCCGCATCGACGGCCACGGTCCGGTGCTCGCTGAGCGTCAGACCGGTCAGGTCCAACGTCAGGTCGGTGGTGGCCACATCGACCTCGGTGGGCAGCTCGGCCGCGGTGGCCGGCGCGTACGTGACGTCGGCCACGGGTGCCGTCGGCGCCGCCGGGGTCGTCGTCCCGCCCGCCACGAGGATGAGCAGCACCGCAAGGGGGATGAGCCCCTTCGGGCGGCCCACCCACGTGGCCACCACCAGGGCCGCCCCCACCACCAGCAGCGCCACCCCGACCTGGACGACGACGCTCGCGCCGGCCCACGACAGCAGCGCCCACGAGCCCAGCAGCAGGCACGCCG
>JBHAES010000233.1:0-9665 GCA_041855725.1 Actinomycetota bacterium | reverse complement strand
CTGACGGCTGCGCGTACGGCGCCGAGGGCTGGGGTCCGCCCGCCGGCTGCCCGTACGCACCCGGTCCGTACGCACCGGACCCGTACGGCTGGTAGGGCGCCGACGCAGGGCCGGCGCCGGCCTGGGGCTCGGCACCACCGGCCCCGTAGGGCTGCATCGACATGGGAGCCTCCGGGGTTCGACGACGCCCAGCACCTTACCCCTGCCGCGGTCACGGTCCGGCCTGCGCCCCCGCGGCCGCCCACGGCGTGCGAGAATCACGGTGGCTGCCGCGCGGCAGGTCGTGCCCCGCCGACACCCTCGGTGCGGCGCACCCGGTGCGTCCACCTGACCGCGCAGCGGCCGTGACCGATGCAGGCCTCGGCGCGCCCGGTGGTCCGGGTCGCCGCGTACGGAAGTCAGGACGGATCGATGGCAGACACCCCCAAGACGGTTACCAAGCTCGGCGTGGTCGGCGCCGGCGCGGTGGGCACGGCGGTGGCCTACGTGGCCCAGATCAAGGGCCTGGCCCGCGAGGTCGCCCTCTACGACATCGCGGCTGCGAAGGTGAACGCCGAGGTGCTCGACATGGCCCACGGCAGCCAGTTCACCTCCACCCGCGTGATCGGCGGCGACGACATCGGGGTGCTCGCCGGCTCCACCATGGTGGTGGTCACCGCTGGCGCCGCCCAGCGGCCCGGCCAGACCCGCCTCGACCTCGCGACCACCAACCTCGGCATCATGCGCAAGCTGCTGCCCCAGGTGCTGGAGCAGGCCCCCGACGCGGTGATCATGCTGGTGACCAACCCGGTCGACGTGCTCACGGCGGCCGCGGTCCACGAGCTCGACCTGCCGCCCGACCGCGTGTTCGGGTCCGGCTGCGTGCTCGACTCGAGCCGGCTGCGGTGGCTGATCGCCGAGCGGGCCGGCGTGGGCCCCCGCAGCGTGCACGCCATGGTGGTCGGCGAGCACGGCGACAGCGAGTTCGCCCTGTGGTCGTCGAGCCGCATCGGGCAGACGCCGCTGGCGGAGTGGACCGAGGGCGGCGTCCCCGTGTTCCCCCCCGAGGTGCTCGCCGAGATGACCCACGGCGTCGTCCGGGCGGCCTACACCGTCATCGACGGCAAGGGCGCCACCAACCTCGCGATCGGGCTCGCGGCCGGCCGCATCATCCAGGCCGTGCTGGGCGACGAGCGCGTGATCCTGCCCGTCTCGAGCGTGCTGCGCGCCCGGCACCTGCCGGCCGACCTCGAGGCCCTCGACGGGGTGGCCCTCAGCCTGCCCACCATCGTGGGCCGCCACGGTGCCGAGCGGGTCATCGTGCCGCCGCTCGACCCCGAGGAGCGCGACCAGCTGCTCGCCAGCGGGGCCACCCTCCGGGCGGCGCTGCAGGGGATCGAGGGGTAGCCGTCCCGCTCGTGGTGTCCGAGGGGTGAGGGGCGCGCCGCGGCGCGCACCCGATCCCCTAGGGTCCCTCCCATGGATCTGCTGCACCCGAGCTTTCAACCGATGTACGAGGTCGTCCTGGCGCGCAACCCGGGCGAACCGGAGTTCCACCAGGCCGTCTACGAGGTCATGGCCTCGCTGGCCCCCCTCGCCGAGACCCGCCAGGACTACACCCAGTGGGCGATCCTCAAGCGGGTCTGCGAGCCCGAGCGCCAGATCATCTTCCGGGTGCCGTGGGTGACCGACGACGGCCAGGTCGAGATCCACCGCGGCTTCCGCGTGGAGTTCAACTCGGCGCTGGGCCCCTACAAGGGCGGGCTCCGGTTCCACCCGAGCGTCAACCTGTCGATCATCAAGTTCCTCGGGTTCGAGCAGATCTTCAAGAACGCCCTCACCGGCATGCCCATCGGCGGCGGCAAGGGTGGCTCCGACTTCGACCCGAAGGGCCGCTCCGACGCCGAGATCATGCGGTTCTGCCAGTCGTTCATGACCGAGCTCTACCGACACCTCGGCGAGTACACCGACGTGCCCGCCGGCGACATCGGCGTGGGCGGTCGCGAGATCGGCTACCTCTTCGGGCAGTACAAGCGCATCACCAACCGCTACGAGTCGGGCGTGCTCACCGGCAAGGGCACCACCTGGGGCGGGTCGCTCGTCCGTACGGAGGCCACCGGCTACGGGACGGTCTTCTTCGCCGACGCGATGCTGCGCAACGTGGGCGAGTCGTTCGAGGGCCGCACCGTGGTGGTGTCGGGCTCGGGCAACGTCGCCATCTACGCCGTCGAGAAGGCGCAGCAGCTCGGCGCGAAGGTCGTGGCGGTCTCCGACTCGTCGGGCTACCTCGTCGACGAGGACGGCATCAACCTTGAGGTCCTCAAGGACGTCAAGGAGGTCCGCCGCGGCCGGGTCGCCGACTACGTCGAGCAGGTGCGCGGGCGCTCGCGCGTCGTCACCGAGGGCTCGATCTGGCAGATCCCGTGCGACATCGCGCTGCCCTGCGCCACCCAGAACGAGCTCGACGAGCGCGCCGCCGCCACCTTGGTGCGCAACGGCGTCCGGCTGGTCGCCGAGGGCGCCAACATGCCCACCACCCCCAAGGGCATCGAGGTGTTCCGCCAGGCCGGTGTCCTGTTCGCGCCCGGCAAGGCGTCCAACGCCGGCGGCGTGGCCACCAGCGCGCTGGAGATGCAGCAGAACGCCTCCCGCGACTCGTGGAGCTTCGAGACCGCCGAGTCGCGGCTGGAGCAGATCATGAACGACATCCACGACCGGTGCATCGAGACCGCCGAGCAGTACGGCCACAAGGGCGACTACATCGTGGGCGCCAACCTGGCCGGCTACATCAAGGTGGCCGACGCCATGGTCGCCATGGGCGTGATCTGAGCCGTACGGGCTCGTCCGAGCCGGACGCGGGGCGAGCCCGTCGGCTGGCCGGGCGCCAGACGCGGCCGGCGTGCGTCGCAGCGTCGCGTCTCGGGGCCCCGCTCGGCCGCGGGTTCCGCGTCGAAGCCGTGCGCCCGCTGCGGGCGGCAGGGCCGTTCCGGACAGGCTCGACGCCATGCGCCCGCCCAGGGTGCTCTCCCCTGCCGCCGCGTCGTCCCCGACGTGCCGGGTCGGTGCGACGGCGTACGGGGACGACCTGCGGGAATGGAGCCACCTCCCCCTCAGTTAGTTGAAGCATGAAGAAGATTGGGTTCCTCTCGTTCGGTCACTACCGCGACGTGCCCGGGGCGCGCGTCCCTGACGCCGGCACCGCCCTGCGCGACCACGTCGAGCTCGCGAAGGTCGCCGACGAGGTCGGTCTCGACGGCGCCTGGGTGCGGGTGCACCACTTCGAGGAGTCGATGGCCACGCCGTTCCCGCTGCTGGCGGCGATGGCCGCGGTCACCACCCGGCTGGACGTGGGCACCGGGGTGGTCGACCTGCGCTACGAGAACCCGCTGCACCTGGCCGAGCAGGCCGCCGCCGTCGACCTGCTGTCGTCGGGGCGGCTGCAGCTCGGCGTGAGCCGGGGCAGCCCCGAGCAGGCGGTCGACGGGCAGGCCCAGTTCGGCTACCACCTCGCCGAGGGCGAGACGTGGGCGCAGCGCTCGCAGGCCACGGTGCGTCGGTTCCGCCACGCGATCGAGGGCGAGCCGGTGGCGCACTCCGCCCGCGCCGAGGCGCTCGGCCAGGGCCCCGACCTGCCGATCCGGCCGCTCAGCCCCGGCCTGCGCGACCGCGTCTGGTGGGGTGCGGCCACCCACGCGACGGGCGTCACCGTGGGCGAGCAGGGCATGAACCTCCTGAGCTCCACGCTGCTGCTCGCCGACGACGGCCGCCCCTTCCACGTGCAGCAGGCCGACCAGGTGCGCTCCTACCGTGAGGCGTACGCGGCCGCCGGGCACACCGGGCCGGCGCTGACCGCCGTCACCCGGCCCGTGTTCCCGGTCACCTCCGACCTCGACGCCCGCTACTTCGGCACCCGCGGCGAGGCCGGCGACTCGGTCGGCTTCCTCGACGGCTCGGTGGCGCGCAGCGGCCCGATGATGGTCGGCACCGTCGACGAGGTCGCCGAGGCGCTGCGCGCCGACGAGGCGGTCACCGAGGCCGACTACGTGCTGTTCACCATGCCCTCCCAGCTCGGCGTCGTCTACAACGCCCACTGGATGGCCAACCTCGTCGCCGTCGCCCGCGAGCTCGGCTGGAAGTAGCCCGCCGCGCCCCGGTCCGCCCGCCCGGGTGGGTCGGGGCGCAGCCGTGCAGCCGCTGCGGCCGGGCCGCCGCCCGGGACGGGGCGGGAGGGTCGCAGCCGGGGGCGTACGCCCCCCACGGGCGTTGTTGAGAATTGTTATCATCAATCATGGCTGCTGACCCGTACGGTGCGACGGCGAGCGTCTACGACCTCGTCAGCGAAGGTTTCCTGGGCGACCGGCTGCGTGCCCTCGAGGCGATGATCCCCCTCGTCGAGGGGCGCCGTGGTCCCGTCCTCGACATCGGGTGCGGCTCCGGCCGGGTCGCCGAGCACCTGCTCGCGACGCTGCCCGAGGTCGAGGTGCTGGCCCTCGAGCCCAGCGACGCCATGCGGTCCCTGGCGCTCAGCCGCCTCGGGGGCACGCCGCGCTGGCGCGACCGGGTGACCGTACGCCCGGAGGGGGCGCTGGCGGCCCCGCTGCCCGGCACGCTGTCGGGCGTGATCATGCTCGGGGTCCTCGGCCACCTCGACCGCGACGGGCGCGGACGGATCGCCCGGCGGCTCGCGAAGCGCCTCCCCGTCGGCGCCCCTGTGCTCTTCGACCTGCAGCCGCCCGAGACACCCGCCGAGGTGCCCCGCGCGGTCTTCGCCGACACCCGCGTGGGTCGGCTCCGCTACCGTGGGATCGCCGAGGGCTCCCCCGCCCAGGACGAGGCGATGCGGTGGCGGATGACGTACGAGACCTGGGACGACCAGGTCCTGCTCGAGACCCGCACCACCACCATGGTCTTCCACCACCCGAGCCCCGCCGTCGTCGCCGCCGAGCTCGCGGCGCACGGGCTGACCGTGAGCCGGCTGGGCGCCACCACCTTCTGGCTCGCGACCCGCGACGCCGCCATCCCCCACGCCTCGGCCTGAGACACGCGACCCACCAATCCTGAGGACATGCTGTGAAATCTCAGCCTCTCTCAGGTACTGTGACAGCGGAGAAACCCGTCCCCCCGATGGAGGTCGCCCATGCGCAGATCATCCCTGTCCCTGCTCCTGCTCGCCCTGGTCGCCACGACGCTGGCCGGGACGGCCCCGCCCGCGTCCGCGGCGTCGCCCTGCGACGCGCTCGCCGATCCCGTCTACCAGGTCAGCAAGCCCGAAGGCGCCCCAACCCTCCTGACGGCGTGGCGCACCGAGGTGGACGAGGCGGTCGCACGGCACGGCTACACCACCGACTCCGGCGTCGTGTTCAAGGCGAGCACCCGCCCCGCCGACGGCCTCGTCGCCCTCCACCGGCTCCACAACCCCGGCTCCGGGGACTTCGTCTGGCTCCCGGAGGGCTCGGAGCTCGACCGCGCCGTCGCCGAGCTCGGCTACGTCGACGGCGGCACCACCTTCCACGTCGCGCCCGCCGGGGCCGGCTGCGGCACGCCCGTCGTACGGTTCCTGAAGGGCTCGCGCCACCAGTACGCGATGTCGGCGGCCGCGCAGGACGCCCTCACCGCCGCCGGCTGGACCCGCGAGGGCGTGACCTTCCACGCCGTCGCGCCCGACGCACCCGCCGACGTCGACACCGTGTTCAGCCTCGCCGCGATCCCCGACACCCAGAACGAGACCAACCACCCCGCCGACACCCGCTTCAAGAACCGCATGCAGTGGCTCGTCGACAACCGCGCCAGCCTCGACCTGCGCTACGTGCTGCACTCCGGCGACGTCACCAACTGGGGCTGGCTCGAGGCCCGGCAGTACCAGATCGCCTCCGACGCGTTCGCCGTCCTCGACACCGCCGGCATCGGCTACCAGGCCGCGATCGGCAACCACGACACCCGCGCGGTCGGCTTCAACGGCGACAAGCAGAACCCCGGCCCCGGCGGCGCCGCCTACCAGGACCACCCGGACTGCCCCACCGTGCTCGGCGCCGACCAGTGCGACTCCACGATCCTCGTCCGCCACACGCAGGAGTGGAACGCCACCTTCCCGCCGTCGCGCTTCGCGGGCGTCGGAGGCACCTTCGAGGCCGGCAAGAGCGACAACATGTTCCAGACCTTCAGCGCCGGCGGCGTCGACTGGCTCGTGCTGACCCTCGAGCTCTACCCCCGCGTCGAAGCGGTCGACTGGGCCAAGCAGGTCGTCGTCTCCCACCCGCGCCACAACGTCATCGTCGTCACCCACTCCTACCTCACCGGCGGGCTGGGCATCAACCAGGGCCACGAGTACGGGGCCACGTCGCCGCAGTACCTCTACGACAACCTCGTCAAGGTCTACCCCAACGTGAAGATGGTCTTCTCCGGACACGTCGGCGCCTGGGGCACCCGCCTCGACACCGGCGACCACGGCAACACGATCGTGTCGTACCTCACCGCCCTGCACTCCCCCGACAACCCCGTGCGCACCCTCGAGATCGACACGGCCACCGGGAAGGTCACCACCCGGCTCGTCACCCCGAGCAAGCAGACCACCCAGACCGACGCCACCGAGGTGACGCTCTCGTTCGTCAGGTAGCGGTCACGCCACCTGTTCAGGTGCGTGCGCGCCGTCCCCCGGCGCCGCGACACGCATGGAGGGACGGGGCGGTCCTGCAGGCCCCAGACGGGCCCCAGCCCACCCTGCAGGACCGCCCTGTGCTGGGTGTCGTCGGCTCCGCGGTCGGTCGCTCGGGCGCGTCCCGGGCACCCCACCGTTCGAGTCGAGCTGTCACTCTTCGAGTCGAGCTGTCGCTTCTCGAGTCGGCCCGGCACCGGCAGTGACAGCCCGGCTCGAGACGTGGGGCCCGGTGCTGGTGGCCGAGCCGGGTTCGCTGCGGCTGTCTCGCTGACCCTGCAGCGCTGCCCGGGGGATGCTCCCCGGTGGCAGGTGGGGTCAGACCGCGCCCACCACGGCGGCCACGCCGGCGCGCACCGACGGGTCCGCCCACGTCCGCGACACCTTCCGCCACCCCCGCCGGCCCCACCACGCGGCGAGGATGACGATGGTCGCGCCCACCCACCACGGCGCGTGGTCGGCGACGGTGGCGGCCAGCATGCCGAGGAGCGAGCCGGTGAGCATGAGGCGCACGATGTACTCCATGCCCACCATCGGCGGCACCAGCGGGTCGCCCCGACCCGTCAACCGGGTGCGGTGCGGCCGGTGCACCGAGTAGCGCAGCGACGCCACGGTGGTGACCACGGCGGTGACCCACAGCCCCACCGCGTACGCGGCCGCAGCCGACCACGTCACCCTCCCCCACACCGCAGGGGCGGCGATCACGAGGCCGCCCAGCAGCATCGTGGCTGCCAGCTGCACGAGCCCGAGCTGGCGCAGCAGCAGCCGCCAGCTGCGGGGCTGCGAGAGGAGCAGCGTCACCGCGCCGCCGAGCAGGCCCAGGCTGTTGACGCCGAACCCGATCGCCAGCGACAACGGCATCACCATCACCACCGACGCCAGCATCGACGTGGCGTCGGCCCCCGAGTAGCTCACGCCGGCCAGCAGCAGCGGCATCGCGGCGAGCAGCATCATGAGGATCGGGCGGCACACCTCACGGCTGCGCCACACCGTGGTGAGGATCATCACCGTCAGCGCCGCCGCCGGCGAGCCGGGCACGGCCACCGGGCGTACGCTCTGGCGGGTCCGCTCGGCGGGGGCCGGCAGCACCAGCGCCCGCCGGGCCACCGCCATCCCGGCCACGACGACTGCGGCGGCCCCCACCACGAGCCCCGCTCCGGTGAGCACGACAGGTCCGTACGAACCGGCCGCCGCCTGGGCGACCACCCAGGCGTAGCCGTCGCCGAGGCCGAACAGGGAGCGTCCGGTGGCCCGGCCGGCGGCCGCGACCCCGTGCAGGAGCAGCCCGGCGGCACCGGCGGCCCACCAGCGCACCAGCGGCGACCAGCGGCGCCTCACGAGCTCGACGCCCCACCCCGTCAGCGCGACCACGGGCAGCGTCGCGACCCACGCCACCCAGGTGAGGGCGACGGCGGCCACCCGACCACGCCCGTCGGCGGTGAGCAGCGACGCCAGCGTGGTGAGCACGAGCAGCTGCGAGGCGCCCACGGGTGACACGACGGTGTTCCACACGCCGTCGACGTAGCGGTAGAGCCGCGGCGGACGCACCCCGGCGAGGTCGACGTCGGGAAGCTGCGCGTGGGTGGCAGCACCCGTCACCGGCGCGAACAGCATGGCCGCGAGCACCGTGGCGAGGGCGGCGGTGCCGGCGCCCCCCAACCCGTCGACGCCCACGGTGCGGAGCGCTGCCAGCACCGGGTCCGACTCCCCCGACGCGGCCGCGTCGTGCACCCAGGTACCCGACAGGGCGGCCGCCGCCATCGACACGACGAACGCCACCGCCTGGGCCCGCTGCCGGCGGCGGGCGAGCGGGCTGGCCGTACGGGCCTTGAGGCCGGCGAGGGCCACCGTGGCGCGGAACCCGGCGGGAGCCTCGGTGCCGAGCCAGGCCGGGATCATGCCGCGACCGCCGGGCCGAGCAGCAGCTCGGCGTAGCGGCGCACGCCCTCGTCGCCGGTGAAGTCCGAGGCCGGCCCCTGCGCCCGGACGCGGCCCTGCACGAGCACCGCGACGTCGTCGGAGCACTGGGTGAGCAGGTGCTGCAGATGGGTGGAGACGACCACGGCCATGCCGTCGCGGGCAGCCTGGCGGACAGCGGCCACGGTGACGTCGACACCGGTGGGGTCGACCCCGTCGAACGGCTCGTCGAGCACCAGCACGTCGGTGGCCGTGAGGATCGCGAGCAGCACCGAGAGCCGTCGCTGCATACCGTGCGAGAAGGTGCCGGCCGGGCGGTCGCGCACGTCGGCGAGCCCGAACCGGACGAGCAGCTCCTCGGCCCTGGCCGCCTGCGCCCGGGTGCGGCGCAGCGTCATCACCAGCTCGACGTGCTCGCGCGGGGTGGCCTGCGCGATGAGGCCGCCGATGTCAGGGCAGTAACCCACCAGCGCCCGCGCCGCCTCGGCGCCGTCGGGCGTGGCCATGTCGTGGCCCGCCACCAGCAGCCGCCCGGACGTGTGCGCGTTGACCCCGCCGATCGCCCGCAGCGTCGACGACTTGCCCGCCCCGTTGCCGCCCAGCATGCCGAGCACCCGGCCCCGGGGGATGTCGAGGGTCAGCGCGTCGACCGCCGTCACGTCGCCGTAGCGGATGGTCACCGCGTCGAGAGTCACTCCTGTCACGCTGCGACCGTACGCACTCCCCCGCCGCGCGTGCCCCGACCATGGGGGAACGCTCATCAGGGCCCCGGACACGGCGACGGCCGGCACCATCCGGTGCCGCCCGCCAGAGATCGTGCGCTAGACCTGCTCCTCCACCTCGTCGCCGGCGGCCGCCGCGGCGGCCTCGGCCGCGGGCTCGGCGAGCCCGGCCGCGCCCCCGAGCGTGGCCAGCATCTGCCGCACGTTGGAGAGCTGGGCGGTGATGGCGTCGCGGCGGGCGGCGGCCGCAGCCAGCTCACGGTCGGACTCGCGCTTGACCCGCTCGGCGCGGTCCTTGGCGCTCGACAGCAGCTGCTGGGCCTCGGCCCGGGCGCGGGTGAGCAGGTCGTCGGCCTCGGTGCGCGCGTCGGTCAGCAGCCGGTCGGCCTCCTGGG
>JBHAES010000232.1:0-2961 GCA_041855725.1 Actinomycetota bacterium | reverse complement strand
GGCTCGGACCCCGACGCCCCGGCGGGGGCCGCTACGGCGTACGCCGGGGCGACCGAGGGTCGTACCCGGCCGGACCCGGGTCGGGCGTCGTGACCACACGGCGCCCACAGGTGCCGGCGGAGCAGCGGCGGGCCGAGCTGAGCGAGGCGGCGCTGCGGGTGATGCGCCGGGAGGGGGCGTGGGGCCTGACCACCCGGGCCGTGGCCGCCGAGGCCGACGTGCCCCACGGCTCGGTGCACTACGCCTTCGCCTCCAAGGAGGCCCTGGTGGAGGCCGTGATCCAGGCCGACGTGGAGCGCGGGCTGGCCCACATGGTCGCGGTCGCCGACGCGGGCGGTGAGCCCGGCGAGGTGCTCGCCCGGGCCCTCCACGCGTACGCGACCAGCGTCACGACCGACCCGCGAGGCGAGCTGGTGCAGCAGGAGCTGACCCTCATGGCGGTGCGAGACGAGCGGCTCCGACCTCTCGCGAGGGCCGGCGCGGCCCGCTACCGCGACGGCATCGTGCGGCTGCTCGACGAGCTGGCCCGGCGCCGCCACAGCCGGTGGGACGCGCCGGTGGGCGTGATCGCCGACCAGCTGCTCTCCCTCGCCTTCGGCGCCGGCATCGACTGGCTGGTCACCGAGGACACCGACCGGTTCGAGGCCGCGCTGACCGACGCCGCCCACCTCTTCGCCGCCCGGCTGCGGCCGGCAGACCCGGAACCCGCACGCCAGGCGTGAACCGCGGGCCAGGTCCAGCGCCCGTCGAGACGTGCTCGACACGGCTCGACGGCCTTCCCGGCCGCAGCGTACGGGTGACGAGCGTCAGGTCACTTGGCGGCGTCGCCGACGGGAGCGGTCGGCTCGGCAGGCGCACCGACGCCGGCCAGCTCGAGGCCCTTGGCCACGCGGGTGAGGCTCCAGCCGACGAGGCTGACCAGGAGGCCCATGCCCATCGCGAAGAAGCACACGCCGTACGACAGCACCGAGGTGAACAGCGAGGCGCGCAGGAACGAGCCGTTCATCGCCTGCTGGCGCATCGCCGTGTACCTCGCCACGCCGGCGTCGTTCCCGGCGGCCTTCGCCTCGTTGATCTTGGTGCCGAGCTCGGCGAAGGTCATGCCCTCGGCGCCGGCCAGGGCGTGCTTCTTGATGACCTCGGCCTGGGCGTAGGCGCTGAAGGGGCCGTTCACGTCGTCGCCGGCCAGGAACGAGGCGTCCTTCGCGACGACGACCTTCTCGGCGGCGAGCTGGGAGGTGATCACCCCCCAGACGACGCCACCGGTGACGACCATGACGGCTCCGGCGACGACCGACAGCACGCCCACCAGCCGCACGGGCTTGACGACACCGGTCATGGGTTCCTCCTCGGGGGTTCGTGGTACCGCGACGGCACCAGGTGATTGAATAATCTACGATACTCGTTCGTGCCGGACGCGAGCCCGGAGTGAGCGGGTCCCGTACGCGAGGTCAGGCGGTGGCCGAGGCGGCCTCGCGGCGCGACTCGCGCCACTGCCGCAGCTCGCCGGGCACCCGCCGGCCCGCGTGGACGGCGAGGGCGACGATCAAGACGCTGCCCAGCACCGGCCCGAGGTTGCCGACGAGGTCCTGGGCGACGGTGTAGCGCTCCTCGATGTGGCCGCCGTACGGCAGCACGGCCAGCGGCAGGCACATCGCCACCCACACCATCCAGGCCAGGCCCAGCCGCTGCGCCCAGCGGGGCAGCGTCGACGGCACGACGACCGCGACGAGCAGGATGATCGCCCACACGTGGTGATGGGTCCACGACAGGGGGGACGCGATGCAGGTGGCCATGCCGACCAGGCCCACCGCGAACACCTTCTCGCCGTGGTGCCACCAGTAGGCGCCCACGAGGGTGGCCAGCCCCGCCACGAACAGCCCCACCAGCAGGCCCGCGATCACCCCCGGGCGGTTCTCGGCGAACCAGCGCGAGAACACGCCGGTCATGCCCTGGTTGCCCACGTAGATCGGGCCCGCCGTGTTGACCTCGCCCTGCCCGAGCCCGCGCCAGAACCGGGCCGACTCGCTCGGCAGCACGAGGAACCCGACCGCCGTCGCCACCGCGAACGTGGCCACCGCGACGCCGGCCATCGCCTTGCGGCCCACCAGCACCATGAACACCACGAACAGCATCGGGGTGAGCTTGATGGCGGCGGCCAGCCCGGTGAGCGCACCGCGCGGGACGAGGCGACGCTCCCCCGGCGCGTCCGGCAGCAGGTCGGCCACCACGAGCGCCATGAGCATCGTGTTCACCTGCCCGTAGCCCATGGTGGTGCGCAGCGGCTCCATGGCTGCGAGCAGCACCGCCCCCACCAGGCCCAGCACCCAGCCGCGGGGTACCCCGCACCGCCGCAGCACCGCCTGCTGCGCCCACGTGCCGATGGCCGTCCACACGATCTGCCAGCCGCCGTAGGTGCCGATCAGCAGCGGCGTCATGAGGATCGCGGCGATGGGCGGGTAGATGAACTTCAGCTCGTCGCCGGGGGTGGAGGTGAGATAGATGTCGCTGCCGTGCACCATGTCGCGCACGGCGAGGTCGTAGACGCGCAGGTCGATGGTGTTGGGGGCGTACGGCACCAGCGACCCACCCTTGATCACCAGCGGCAGCAGCAGCAGCGCCACCGCGAACGGCGGCAGCAGCTCGACCGCGCCCAGCCGGGCACGCTCGAGGAGGGTACGCGAGACGGGGGCCTGTGGGGCGGGTGCGGTCGTGGTCATGGTCCGACCATCCCACCGTACGGGCCCACCACGGCACAACCCAGCTCACCCGCCGGTCAGCGTGGCGTGCACCGCGTCGAGGTCGCCCGCCTCGCCGCGGGTCACGAGGGCGTCCAGGCCGGGGGCGGCGGCGTAGCGGGGCACCAGGTGCACGTGCAGGTGGAACACCTCCTGCCCGGCGACCGCCCCCACGTTGGCGAGGATGTTCATGCCGTCGGCGCCGAGCCGTTCGCGCAGCAGC
>JBHAES010000231.1:0-16468 GCA_041855725.1 Actinomycetota bacterium | reverse complement strand
TCGACGCCACCGGGCTCACCCCCACCGCCTCCCGCGAGCAGCTGGCCGACGACGAGCTGCTCGCCGAGGTGCGAGAGTCCATCGGCGAGCAGCTGCGGGCCTGGCTGATGCGCACCGCCTCGGCAGCCCCGGCCCGGTTCCACCGCTTCCTCGAGATCCACGCGCTGGCCGTCAAGGGCATGGCGCTGGTCGACGAGCAGCTGTTCTCGGCCGTGCTGCCGTTCCTGCGCTTCGAGACCAACCACGGGCTGCTCACGCTGCCCGAGCTGCAGGCCACCACGGACGTGATCCACGTCACCGCCACCACCCACGAGTTCCGGCAGGTGGCTGCGGTGGCGGCCGCCCAGGGGGTCGCGGTCGTCAACGGCGGCTACGTGCACGACGCCGAGCTCGTCGCCCGCTTCGCCGAGAGCGAGCCCGACGTGACGGTGCGCCCCATCGGCCCCGGCGACCTCGAGTCGCACGTCCGGGTGGTGCCCGACGACCGGCTGCGGGCCGTACGAGACGCCCTCGACCGGGCCCGCGAGACCCTCGACCGTCTCGACGTCGACGTGGAGCTGCGCACCTTCGCACCCGCCTCGGTGCCGGCGCTCTACCTCGACGACCCCGAGACCGAACGCCGCCGTCAGCGCCGCGAGGTGGCCGAGGCGTCCGACGACACCTGGGCGGCGATCCTGGACTCGCTCGACGACGGCGCCCCCACCCGGCCCTCGCTGCTGCTGAACGACGCGAACCCCACCGTGACGCGGGTGCTCGGCCTCAGCGACCCCGAACTCGCCCAGGTGGCCGTGGAGTCGCTGTACGTGCGTGCCCTGCTCATGGGCCACCACCGGCTGCGGGCACCCGACCTGGCGGTGCTCGACCGTTCGTTCCTGACCCTGCTCGACCGTGCCGTGGGAGGTGCGCATGACTGAGTCCGAGAACCTGGAGGTGTCGTACGACGCGTTCTGGGACCTGGTGCGGGAGGCGTCGGATCGCCCCTACGCCCAGCAGATCCCGCTCTACGAGCAGGCGGTGCGTATCGCCGACGAGCTCGACGCGGAGCAGCTGGGGGCGTTCGCCCGCAT
Organism: Actinomycetota bacterium; assembly: GCA_041855725.1. Taxonomy (GTDB): domain Bacteria; phylum Actinomycetota; class Actinomycetes; order Propionibacteriales; family Propionibacteriaceae; genus JBHAES01. Next base: position 15,401 of record JBHAES010000231.1, on the reverse strand, counting down.
CCGGCTGATGGGTGCCTACAACTTCGGCGGCTCCCCGGTCAACATCTTCACCCCGTTCGCGTGGGTGGTGCAGCGCTACGAGCAGGGCGCCGACTGGGTCGACGACACGATGCGCCACCACGTGCTGTGGCACGACAAGTGGGTCGTGAGCGGGTTGACCGGTTTCCCGCAGGTGCCGCTGGCGCAGCTGGAGCAGAGCCTGGAGCGGATGCGGCGCCACTACGCCGAGGCGGGTGAGGGCGAGGCGCCCGTCTTGATGTCGACCTTCGACCTGCGCGATCACGTGCACGGCGCTGCGGCGGCCCACGACGACTACGTCCGATGGGCCACCGCTCCACGCACCAGCCTCTCCGACTGCCTCGCCTGCGAACGCACGAAGCAGGCGTCGCACCTCATGGCGATGGGCCGCCCCGAGGAGGCGATGGAGCGGCTCGACGACGTGCTGGAGGGTCGCGCCACGTGCCCCGAGCAGCCTGAACGAGCCATCTCGGTGGCGCTGGAGCCGCTGATGCTCACCGGGCAGGCCGAGCGCGCCGCCCGGGAGCACCTGCGCGGGTGGCGGATGTGCCGCGACAACCCCGACGAGACCAACCAGGTGGCCAAGCACGTGCTGCTGTGCGCTCGGACGGGGCAGCTCGCGCGCGGGATCGACCTGCTCGCCCACCGGCTGGGCGACGTCGACCAGGGCCCGTCTCCGCACGGATCGATGTCTCTCGCTGCGGCAGGGGTGCGGCTGCTCGACGCGGCGTCGGCGGCGGGCATGGGCGGCGACGACGTCTGGGTCCGGGGCCGGGGCACCGAGACCGTCGACACGTTGCGGGCCCGGCTGCGAGAGCGGGCGCTCTCGCTGGCCGAGCAGTTCGACCGCCGCAACGGCACCAGCGCCATCAGCGACATGATCCGGGCCACGTTCGAGCTGCCCGACCTGGGCGAGCTGCCGCTCACCGTGGGCACCCGAGCGGCGACGCCCCCCGACGGACCGGGCCTGTCGCAGCTGCCCGGTGCCCCTGACGTGAGCCAGGTCGACTCGCTCGGCCCCGCCGAGCTCGCGGCCGCGTTCGAGGCGGCCCAGCTGCACGGGGGCGAGATGGAGCTGGACCTGCTGCGGGAGTCGTGGCGGGCCCGGCGCGACGACGAGCTCGACGCGCTCGTCGCCTCCGACGCGGCGACCGCCGCCGCGCTGGAGTATGCGCTCGCGTGGGCCGCCCCGTACGCCAGCCCCGCCGAGCGCGAGGAGACGGCTCGGGCCGCCGCGCGCCTCTACCGGCAGGCCGGCGAGGAGGGCGAGGCGCTGTGCGTCGAGCACTGGGCCGCGATGCTCGTGGAGCGTGACGACGAGGCCGCGGCGATCCGGGAGCGGCTCGAGGTCGTCGGCACCCCCGTCCAGCAGGCGCGGGCCCTCGCGCGGCTCGTCGACGGCAACCACCCCGACGCCGAGCCGGAGGCGATGCAGCAGGTGCTGGCGTTCGAGGGTGACGAGCCGCAGCTGCACCGGGCGAAGGCATCCGCCCTGGTGTGGCACACGGCCCAGCCCGACGAGTACCTGGCCCAGACCGACGAGGCGCTGCGGCTGCTCGCCGGCCGCTACCCCGAGCTGGTCGGGCTGGCCCACCTGCGCCGTGGTCTGGCCCTGATGTCGCTCGAGCGCGGCGACGAGGCGACCGCGCAGGTCGACGAGGCGGTCCGGGTGCTGGAGGCCGCCGGGCTGTCGAGGCCGCTCGCCTCGGCGCTGTTCACCTCAGCCCGGATGCGGCTGAGCCTGGGTCGCCCCGACGAGGCGGAGCCGCTGCTGCACCGGTGCCGTCACCTGGCCGAGCGTGAGCGGCTGGTCGAGCTGTTCACCGACGCCACCGGCACCCTGGCCGAGGTGCTGCGGTCTCAGGGCCGCACGGTCGAGGCGGCCGAGCTGGCCGAGGCCGCGCTGGTCGTGCTCGACTCGATCGGAAAGGGCTCCGGCTGGTGGGGCGAGGTGCCGGTGCCTGCGGCCCGGCTGGCGCAGCAGTGCGGGTACCTGGCCCGCGACCTCGGCGAGACGGGGCGGGCGCAGGCGATGTTCCGCCGCGCCGCCGTCGGCTTCGACGAGCACGGCGACGTGGCGCGGGCGGCCACCGTGTGGGGGGAGCTCGGCGAGGTGCTCGCCGACGACGACGCGCTGGAGGCGACGCGCGCCTACGCCCTCGCCGTCGAGCGTGCCGTCACGGTCGACGACCAGCGGCTCCGCATGGTGTTCCTGCGGGACCGGGTCGGGTCGATCCGCAAGGTCGACGGGCCCGAGGCGGCCCTCGTGGCCATCGACGAGGCGGTCGCGGTCAACGCCGAGAACGAGGCCCGCGCGCTCGCCGACCACGAGTTCAGCGAGCGGCTCGGGCCGTGGGACTTCGACTACGAGCGACTCGCCCACCAGGTCACGCGGGCCCGGCTGCTCGCCAGCGCCGGGCGGCTCGACGCGGCGCTGCGTGAGATCGACGGCGTGGCCGAGCAGGCCGAGGCCAAGCAGGCGGTGCCGGTCACCATGAACGCCTACGCGGTCACCGTCCAGGTCCAGGCCGACCTCGAGCTCGTCGACGACGTGCTCGACACCCTGCGGCGTGGTGCCCGCGCCGCGATCGCGTTCGACGACGAGTCGTGCCGCCGGTTCATCGGCCAGATGGGCTACTCGGTCCTCGAGGACCTCGGCCGCCTGGAGGAGGCCAAGCAGCACTGGGAGTCGCTCGGCCTCGACCCCTGACCGCACCTGTCGCCCGGCGCAGCCGCCAGCCACGTCACCCCGCCCTCCCGGACACGATCGGCACCTCGGGCTGGGGCCGCTACCGGGCTCGCCGGGCCGTCGCGCAGCCCCGCCGGCGGCTCCGCGGCGGCGTCACCGGCCCTGGCGGGCGGCGTCCGGCATGACCGGGGCCCATCGGTTCGCCCTCGAGCCGGCGTTCGATGTCCGACCCCGGCCAGCCGCGGGGTGAGCCAGCAGCGCCTCTGACATCGTCGCGTCGGCACCGGTCGGGGCCGTGCCCGACCTGCAGCTCGACTCGACGGTGCGCTGCCCTGGGCGCCGAGCAGCCGCGCCACGCCCGGCGCGTCGCAGCCTGCGGCACGACGGTCGGTCCACCGCGGTGCCAGTCGGCGGTAGGCCCATCTCGGGCCGCTGCCAGCCAGGGCCGCCGCAGGGCGGACGCAGACCAGGGGCCACGGGCTCGGGGGCCACAGGAGTCACCTCGGCCTGGACGCCGCGGACCCCCAGCGGGCGAGGGTCGCCGAGGAGGGGAGTTTGGTGCGTGACGGGCTGGTGGGCGGACCCCCAGCGGGCGAGGGTCGCCGACCGGAGGTCACCGACCCGGGAGGCTCCGCTGGGGTCACGGGACCCCACCGGGGGCGTGGTGATGCTGGCGCCCCACGCCGGGGCTGCGGGTGCGCTGGCGCCCGGCCTCGGGACGGCCGAGGCAGCGGGCTGCCCGGTGCGGGTCGGGGGCGGTCCCACGCCTTGGCGCCTGCGCGCCACCGTGGCCAGCCGCTCCACCTCGGGGTGACGCGGCACCAGCGCCACGGCCACCGCCGGCTCGCCGCCGGAGCGCACCGAGCGCTCTCGCACCGAGCGGTCACCCGTGGAGCCGGGTGATCTTCGCGGGGTGACGGCTCGTGCCCCGGCCCTCGACGGCCTCGATGTGAGCCTCCCCGCCGCAGGCCCTTCGGAGCCACCAGGCCCTACCCCGCCCTCCATTCCTGCGGCCGCATCGCCCGACAGCCCAGGCAGGTGGCCCAGAGGGTTCGCCGATGGCGACGGACAAGCACGTTTGCCGGGGGGTCGGCGGGTGCGTAGAGTTCCTGCTCCCCAACCTGGTTGGGAAGACCCGCCCGCCGATACCTGTGGATGTGCTGCGCGAACATGAGGATTGACTCACCGAGTCACCCGCTTCCTGAGCGGATGCTCATAATGATCCGGTCACGTGTGTGGGATCTGGTGGTCCCGCGTCGGAGGGGGGACGGCACGATGGGGACGTGGTCGAGGATGCGCCGTGCGCGCGGGTTCCGCGCGGCGATGGCGATCCTGATGGTGACCGCCCTGCTGGTGCCGGGTCCGGCCGCGTCGGCGCAGGTCTCCCCGGCGAGCATCACGGCGCCGGGGTCGTTCGTACCGTTGCACCCCACCCGGGTCCTCGACTCCCGCACCGGCCAGGGCTACGCGGGCCTGCTGCGCGACCGGGTGGTGCTGCGGCTCCCCCTCGATCCGGCCGTGCCGAAGGGGGCGTCGGCGGTGGTGCTCAACGTGACGGTCACCGAGCCGACGTCCGCCGGGTGGCTCTCGGTGTTCCCGTGGTCGCCCGGCGCGTCGATCCCGAACGCGTCCAACCTCAACTTCGAGCGGGGTCTGACCGTCGCCAACCTGGTCGCCGTACGGATCGGCCAGGACAACAGCGTGGCGTTCGGCGGCATGACCGGGGCCGGCACCCACGTCATCGCCGACGTGGCGGGCTACTACATCGGCGGCACCCCGGTCGCGCACGGCGCCTACCAGCCCGTCTCCCCCGCCCGGCTGTTCGACACCCGCGAGCAGGGCGGCGCGTTCGCCCCCAACGAGGTGCGCAGCTATCGCGTGTCCGGATTCGGTGGCATCCCCAGGCAGGGGGTGGCCGCCGTGTTCATCAACGTCACCGCCGTCACCCCGACCGGCCCCGGCTATCTCACCGCGTTCCCCGCCGGGGGTGACAAGCCGTTGTCGTCGAACCTCAACTTCCTCGCCGGGCAGGTCGTACCCAACCTGGTCATGGTGAAGGTCGATGCCGAGGGCAGGTTCTCGATCGGTACGGGCAACGGTGGGCACGTGCACGTCGTCGGCGACGTGCAGGGCTACGTGCTCTCCAGCAGCACCCCCACCGCGGTGGGCGGGTTCGTACCCCTGCCGCCGCGGCGACTCTTCGACACCCGCACCGCCACGTACGGGCCGGCGCTCGCCGCCGGCGAGACGTTCCTCGTCAAGTTCAACCGGGGCGTCATCGGCATCATCACCAACACCACCGTCACCGAACCCGAGGGCCAGGGCTACATCACGCTCTACCCCGCCCAGGAGCAGGTGCCGACGGTGTCGAACCTCAACTTCACGGCGGGGCGTACGGTGCCCAACCTGGGGGCGGTGAAGTCCGACGCGAGCTACTCGGTGCGGTGGATCAACCGGTCCACGGGTCGCACCCACCTGCTGTCCGACCTGGCCGGCGTCTACGTGGAGCCGAAGCTCATGTCGTTCATGATGGCCTCGGGCGACTTCGACCCGGTGGCGTGGGCCGGCCGCGGGTGACCGCCTGACCTCGACACGACCGGTCGCCCGACCGCATCCCACGCCCGCGTCTCCCCTTCCCGTACGCACGGTGGCGCCCACCGCCTGGCCGCCGAGGCCCTCCGTCGGCCACGCCCCTCTCGTACGACGACGACGGCGCCGGCTCGTCTCCGGCCAGCCGGCGAACCTCGTACGAGACCGGTCGGCGCCGTCAGGGACGCGGGTGCCATCCGGCCCGTACGCGGCCGACGCGGACTGTCGGTGGGGTGTGGCAGACTCGCCGGGTCGATCCTGGAGGTGCGTGTGACCGGTCTGCGAGCCGTGTGGCTGCTCGTGGTGGCGACGTTCGTCGTCATCCTCAACGAGACCACCATGGGCGTTGCGCTGCGCGCCATCATGACCGATCTCGACGTCGACGCCCGGGCCGGTCAATGGGTCACCACCGCGTTCATGCTCACCCTGGCGGTCGTCATCCCGATGTCGAGCTGGCTGATCGAGCGGCTCACCACCCGGCAGGTGTTCGGGCTGGCCATGGGGCTGTTCTGCCTCGGCACGGCCCTGGCGGCGGTGGCCACCTCGATCGAGTGGCTGGTGGCGGCCAGGGTCGTGCAGGCGTCGGGCACCGCCGTGATGATGCCGCTGGGGATGACCACCACCATGACGGTGGTGCCGCCGGCGCAGCGGGGGTCGATGATGGGCAACATCTCCCTCGTCATCGCGGTGGCGCCGGCGGTCGGGCCCACGCTGTCGGGCGCGCTGCTGGAGGTGGTGGGCTGGCGGGGCATCTTCTGGACGATGCTGCCCATCGCGCTCGTCATGACCGGCGTGGGGCTGCGGTGGCTGCCCAACGTGTCCGAGGCCGGGTCGGCCCACCTCGACCTGCCGTCGGTGCCGCTGGCCGCGCTGGGGTTCGGCGGGGTCGTCTACGGGCTGAGCCAGGTCGGTGGCGAGGGCGCGTCGGCGGCGGGAGCGGCCGTACCGCTCGCGGTCGGCGTGGCGGCCATGGTGGTGTTCGCCGTACGACAGGTCCGGCTCGCCCCGCGCGACCAGGCGCTGCTGGACCTGCGACCGTTCCGGGAGCGGCAGTTCACGGTGGCGCTCGTGATCATGGTGTCGAGCATGGCGTCGCTGTTCGGGGCGATCATCGTGCTGCCCCTCTACCTGCTCGGGTCGCTGGGGCTGAGCCCGGTCGAGGCGGGGCTGCTCCTGCTGCCGGGCTCGCTGCTCATGGGGCTGCTGGGCCGGCCCGTCGGCGGGCTCTACGACCGCGTCGGGCCGCGCCCGCTCGTGGTGCCGGGGGTGGTGGTCACCTCGCTGGCGGTGTGGTCGCTCAGCCTGGTGGGCGCCGACACGTCGCGCTGGCAGGTGCTCGGCTCGCACGTGCTGCTGAGCCTCGGCCTCGGGTTCGTGTTCACCCCGCTGTTCACCGCCAGCCTCTCGGCGGTGCCACCCCGGCTCTACAGCCACGGGTCGGCGATCCTCGGCAGCATCCAGCAGCTCGCCGGCGCCGCCGGCACCGCCCTGGCGGTCACGGTGATGTCGGTGTGGCAGGCCGCCGCGGTCGCGTCCGGGGCGGTGGAGCCGGTGGCGGTGGCCGTCGGGGCACGCGCCGCGTTCATGGGTGCCGGGTTCCTGTCGCTGGCCCCCGTCGTGGCCGCCCTGTTCATCCGACGGCCGCACGCCGCGGGGATCCCCGTCCCCGCGCCCACCCACTGACGTGTACGACCTCGCGCCTCCGTACGCGCCGACCGGTACGGACCTGCCGGGCGCGTCGGCAGGGTCCCGGCGTCGTGGTGGACCGGCGTCGCGTCCGAAGGCGGCGTAGGCGCCTGTGGTCGTCGGTTCGGCGTACGGCCGGTCGAGCGGCCACCCGACCAGGCCTCGGCGGCGGGCGACGTCGCGTCCGAGGGCGGCACCGGGGTGAGTGGCGTCGCAGGGGGTCGACCTGCCACGTCCCGGTGCGGTGGGGCCGGGTCGGTAGACTCCGGGCGTCTTGTGTGTCTCAGCGAGGTCGGTCATGGCGCATGTGGGTGTGGTGCTGGTCAACCTCGGCACGCCCACCGAGCCGACGCTGCCGGCGGTGCGCCGCTTCCTGCGCGAGTTCCTCTCCGACCGCCGCATCGTGCCGCTGCACCCGATCTGCTGGCGCCCGATCCTGGAGCTGTGGGTGCTGGGCGTCTACGCGCGCGGGTCGACGGCCAGGTACGCGTCGGTGTGGACGCCGGAAGGGTCGCCGCTGCTGGTGCACACGAAGGCGCAGGTGGCGGCGCTGGCGCGCGAGCTGGGTGACTGCGTCCGGGTCGACTACGCGATGCGCTACGGCTCCCCCACGCTCGGCAGCGTGACCGACCGGCTGCGCAGCGAGGGGGTGGAGCGGGTGCTCGTGGTGCCGGCCTACCCGCAGTACTCGGCCACCACCACCGCCACGGTGCTCGACGTGCTCGCCGCCCACATGCGCTCCCGCGTCGACCAGCCGGGCTACCGGGTGCTGCGCGACTTCCACGCCGACCCCGGCTACGTGGACGCGTGCGCGGCCCGGATCGAGGAGACGTGGGCCGCCGAGGGCCGCCCCGACTTCGCGGCCGGGGACCGGCTGCTGCTCAGCTACCACGGCCTGCCGGTCTCGATGGTGGCGGCCGGCGACCCCTACCCGCGCGAGTGCGAGACGACGACCGCCGCGATCCGGCGCCGGCTCGCCCTCAGCGAGCAGGAGTGCCTCATGGCCTACCAGTCCAAGTTCGGGCGCGGCGAGTGGCTCACCCCGGCCACGGTCGACACGGTGGCCGGCCTGGGGCGCTCCGGGGTGCGGCGCCTCGACGTGTTCTGCCCCGGGTTCCTCGCCGACTGCGTGGAGACGGAGGAGGAGATCGGCATCCTCAACCGGCGCGAGTTCCTGGCCGCCGGGGGCGACCGGTTCGTACGGGTGCCGTGCCTCAACGACGCGCCCACCTGGGTGGCGGCGCTCGCCGACCTGGTGCGCCGCGAGCTGGCCGGCTGGGCCTGCCCGGAGGCCTGCGAGCGCTGACCGTACGCCGACCGTACGGGCTGGCGCGACGGTTGTCGGCCGGGCGGTGCCCGTCCCGACGGGCCCGGACCGGCCGGCCGAGACGGCCCGGGTTTTCTGTCAGCGGCGCGCACTATCTTGTGCAGCATGGCGTCAGACACCGCATCCGCGCACATCCAGCGGCCCCCGGCCGAGCAGCTCTACGCCGACGAGCTGGCCCGGCTGGCCGAGACCGACCGGCGGCTGGGTCGTCCCGTGCCGCGGGCGTGGCGGCTGTCGGCGCCGGCGGGGGTCGACTTCGTGCTCGGCGACGAGCGGCAGCAGATCAGCGAGAAGTTCGTCGGCTCGCGGGCGTTCGTCGAGCGGTGCGTGGTGTCGCTGGCCACCAACCGTGGCCTCATGCTGATCGGTGAGCCGGGCACCGCGAAGTCCTACCTCTCCGAGCTGCTGGCGGCGGCGGTGTCGGGCGACTCGACGCTCACCGTGCAGGGCAGCGCGTCCACCACCGACGACGCCATCAAGTACTCGTGGAACTACGCGCTGCTGCTGTCGGAGGGCCCGTCGCTGCGCTCGCTGGTGCCGGCGCCGGTCTACCGGGGCATGACGCAGGGCAAGATCGTGCGCTTCGAAGAGATCACCCGGTGCCCGATCGAGGTGCAGGACACGATGCTGTCGCTGCTCAGCGACCGGGTGATGGCGGTGCCCGAGCTCGACGACGCCCACCGTACGGTGTATGCGGCGGCCGGGTTCAACGTGATCGCCACCGCCAACACCCGTGACCGGGGCGTCAACGACATGTCGGCCGCGCTGAAGCGGCGGTTCAACTTCGAGACGATCCTGCCGATCGCCGACCTCGGCGTCGAGATGGACCTGGTGCAGCGGCAGACCGACCAGCTGCTCGCCGCGGCCGACGTGCCCGTACGATTGCCGCGCGACCTCACCGAGGTGCTCGTCACCACGTTCGCCGAGCTGCGCTCCGGCACCACGAAGGGCGGCGCGGGGGTGGAGCGGCTGAGCACCGCCATGTCGACGGCCGAGGCGGTGTCGGTGGGGGTGGCGGCCGGGCTGCACGCGGCCTGGTTCGCCGACGGCCGGCCCGACGGGTCGCACGTGATGGCTGGCCTGGTGGGCGCCGCCCTCAAGGACGACAAGGACGACCGGTCGAAGCTCAAGGCCTACCTCGACAAGCACGTGAAGGGTCGCCGGGGCGCCGCGTGGGCCACGTTCTACGACGCCCGGCGCATGCTCCAGGGCTGAGGGGTGGGTCGACGGTGGCGACGATCACGTGGTTCGGGGTGCGGCACCACTCGGTGACCGCGGCCCTGCTGCTGCGTGAGCTCATCGCGGTCGAGCGGTTCGACGCGGTGCTCGTCGAGGGCCCGAGCGACTACAACCCCCAGGTGGCCGAGCTCGGGCTCGACCACGCGCCGCCCATCTCGATCTACTCGTGGACCACGGTGCAGGGGCGTCCCTACGGCGCCTACTACCCGCTGTGCGAGTACTCGCCGGAGTGGCAGGCCGTCCGCTGCGGTCTCGCCGCGGGCGCCGAGGTGGCGTTCATCGACCTGCCGTGGGCCGAGCTGATCGGCTTCGCCGGCGAGCACCAGCAGAACCGGTTCGCCGACGAGGGTGCCACGGCACGGTTCGCCCGCGAGCTGTGCGCCCGGCTGGGCGTCGAGACGTTCTCCGACGCCTGGGACGAGCTCATCGAGATCCCCCGGGTCGACCTCGCCACCTACCTCGAGCGGGTCGAGGTGCTGGGCCGGGCGCTCCACGGCGACGTGGCCGACGACGAGACCGCGGCCCGCGAGGAGTTCATGGCCGCGCAGGTCGCCGACGCCGTCAGCCGCCACCGGGGCGGCCGGCTGCTCGTCGTGACCGGCGCGGCCCACACCGCGGCCGTACGCGAGCTGGTCGAGGCGCGCACGCCGGGTGCGGGCGCAGAGTCTGAGGCAGATGCGTGCGGGACAGGTGAGCCAGCCAGGGCCAGGGCGGCCGAGGCAGCCGGGGCCGAGGCAGCCGGGGCAGGTGGGCCCGGCGGGTGCGCGGACCGGGCCGGTGGTGCGGGTGCCGGGGGCGCAGCGGGAGCAACCGCAGGGCAGGGCGCCACCACCGGGACCCTGTCCGGCGGGGCCGGCGAGGGGGCGAGCGCCGACGGGTCCGCCCTCCGGGGCGGCGTCCCCGGCGACGGTGGGGTCGACGGGGGCGACGATGCGGCGGGGGCGACCGGGTCGGGGGTCTCGCTGACGCCGACCTCGTACGCGTTCCTCGACGCGCTGACCGGCTACGAGGCGGGCCAGCCGAACCCGGGCTTCTACCACGAGGTGTGGCGGCAGCGGTCGGCAGCGGGAGAGGGTCGGTCGGTGGCGCTGGCGATGCTGGGCACGGTGACCCGGTCGCTGCGGCAGGCGCGGCAGCTCGTGTCGCCGGCCGACCTCATCGCGGTCAACGTGACGGCGCGGGGGCTGGCGGCGCTGCGCGGCCACCGGGAGGTGTGGCGCACCGACCTGGTCGACGGGCTCACCGCGTCCCTCGTCAAGGACGAGGTGGCGGTCGGCGGCGGCCAGCGGCTCCACCCGCTGGTGGAGCGGTTCCACCTCGCCCTGCGCGGCCACGACGTGGGGCGGGTCGACCCGCGGTCGTCGCGGCCGCCGCTCGTGGTCGAGACGCTCGCCGAGCTGCACGCCGAGGGGCTCTACCCGCCGCCCGAGGGCGCGACCGTACGCCTCGACCTGGGCACCGAGGCGGGGCTGCGCCGCAGCCGGCTGCTGCACCGGCTGCGGGTGCTCGACGTGCCGGCCGGCACCCTCGACGCCGCCGCCGACCTGGGGCTGGGGGCGGGGTCGGTGACGGGTCCAGCGGGCCAGCCGGGGTCGCTGGTGGAGCGGTGGACGCAGCGGTGGACCCCGCAGCTGGAGTCGACGCTGGTGGTGGCGTCGGCCTACGGGGCGTCGCTGGAGCGGGCGGTCTCCAACCGCATCCTCGACGACGCGGCCGACGTCACCACCGACGCGGCCGCCGCGACCGGGCTGCTGCTGCGGGCGGCGCTCGCCGGGGTCGACGTGGTGGGCGAGCTGCAGCACAAGGTCGTCGACGTGATCGAGTCGTGCGCCGACCTCGTGCAGGTCGGCACCTGCCTGCGGCTGCTGATGCGGCTGTTCCGCTACGACCCGGTGCTGCGCACCACGGGCCGCGCCGACCTGGGCCAGCTCGTCGACGTGGCGTTCGACCGGCTCGTACGGCTGCTGGAGCGACTGGCGCCGGTGCCGTCGGGCCAGGCCGCCGACGACGTGGTGGCGCAGGTCGCGGTGGCGGTCGACGTGGCCGAGCGGCTGGTCACCCGGTCGCTGCCGGTGTCCGCGCTCGACCAGGCGCTCGCCACGATCCACCACGACCAGGCGCAGGAGCCGTCCGTACGAGGCGGGGCGCTGGCCGGGCTGTGGCTGCTGCACCCGGTGCTGGCGAGGACCACGGCGTCGGAGGGTGGCGAGGTCGACCTCGCCCAGGCGATGTCGCTGGTGACCGACCCGGCCTCGCTGGGCGACTACGTGGCGGGCATGATCGCCGTGTCGCGTGACGTGGTGACCCGCCGCAGCGAGGTGCTGGCGTCGCTCGACGCCGACCTGACCGGCTGGGACGAGGCCACGTTCCTGGCCGCCGTGCCGGGGCTGCGGCGGGCGTTCGCGGCGTTGACCCCGCGGGAGAAGGCGCGGGTCTCGGCGGGGCTGGGCACCGGCGAGGGGGTGCTGCGCTCGGCGGTGGGCGCCGCCGAGGCGCACGCCGGCGCCGAGCTCGACGCCCTCGTGCACGCCGAGGTGGTACGCCTCGGGCTGCTCGCCGGCGAGGTCGACGCGGCCGGGCCAGCCGGGGCCGGGCCAGCCGGGGCCGCGCCTGCGGGGTCCGGATCCAGCGCGGGCGGGTCGGCCGGGGCCGGGTTGGGGGCGGCCGGGTCCGAGGGGGCTGTCACGGAGGTGCGGCGATGACCAGGGCGACACCCGAGCGGGTCGCAACCCAGGGCGACCTCGCGGCCGAGGCCGGCGACGCCGTCGTCACCCCCTCGGGGCAGGCCTCCGTACGGGAGCCGGCCGACGAGGCCAGGCAGCGGGAGCGGCTGCGACGCTGGCGGCTGGTGCTGGGCTCGTCGGCCGACGACCTGGCCGACCTCGACCCGCGGGGAGCCGCCATGGACGACGCGCTCGCGTTCCTCTACGACCGGGAGTACTCGGCCGACGGCCGCAACGTCCGCGCCCTGGGCGCCGGCCAGGGCCCTGGCGGCGAGCGCTCGGCCGGGTTGGGCGACTCGGTGGTGGCAGCCGTCGAGTGGCTGAACGGGATCACGACCCTGTTCCCGCAGCAGACGATCGAGCGCCTCGAGCAGGACGCGCTGGAACGCTACGGTCTCACCGAGCTGGTCACGAGCAAGGACGTGCTCGCGAAGGTCGAGCCCAGCGAGACCCTGCTCAAGGCGGTGCTGCAGAGCAAGCACCTCATGGACGCCGAGGTGCTCGGCATGGCCCGGGTGCTGGTCCGCACCGTGGTGGCGCAGCTGCTCGAGAAGCTGGCCCGCGAGGTGCGGCAACCGTTCGTCGGGGTGAAGGACCCGCGGCGCCGGTCGCGGATCCGGGTGGCCGCCAACTTCGACCCCAAGGCGACGGTGCGCCGCAACCTGCGGAACTACGACCGCGACCTGGGGCTGGTGATCACCGAACCCCTGTTCTCCACCCGGGTGCGGCGGCTCACCGACCAGTGGCAGATCATCATCCTCGTCGACCAGTCGGGGTCGATGGCCGGTTCGGTGATCCACTCGGCGGTCACCGCCGCCATCTTCCACGGCGTGCCCCAGCTGCGCACCCACCTGATCGCGTTCGACACCGCGGTCGTCGACCTCACCGACGGGGTCGCCGACCCGGTCGAGACCCTCATGTCGGTGCAGCTCGGCGGCGGCACCGACATCGGGCAGGCGGTCGCCTACGCGGCCGGGCTCGTCGACACGCCGGCCCGTACGATCGTCGTGCTGATCTCCGACCTCTACGAGGGGGGCGACGAGGGGCTGCTGGTCACCCGGGTGCGCCGGCTGTGCGAGTCGGGCGTACGGTTCCTGGCGCTGGGGGCGATGGAGCAGGACGCGCGGGCGGTGTACGACGCGGCGATGGCCGCCCGCCTCGTCACGGTCGGCGCCCAGTTCGCTGTGATGACCCCGGCCAGGCTCGCCGAGTGGGTCGCCGAGGTGGTGCTGTGACCGGTCAGCCCAGCACCCGACCCGACCTGCTCGCCCTGTCGACCGAGGCGCTGGTCGACCTCACCAACGTGGGCACCGTGCGCCGCGCCACCAAGGAGCTCGACACCCTCGAGGTGAGGCTCGCCGACGACGGGTCCGGCGTCGTGGTGGCCGAGGCTTCCGACGGCACCCGCTGCGAGCTGCGCCCCGGCGTCTCGTTCGCGCTGTGGCCGTGCACGTGCCTGGCCGGGTCGGGCTGCCGCCACGTCGTACGCGCCGTGCTCGCCTACCAGCGGGCCCACCGCGACCGCGGGGCCGCCGCCGGGCCCCCGGGGCCCGGGCCCGACCGGCCCGAGGGTGCGGGGCGTCCGGGTGGTCCGCCGCCGCCCGAGGGGCCGTCGGAGTCGGCCAGCCCCCCGGCGGGTGGGGACGCGTCCCCGTCCCCGCACCGGCCCGGCGCCGGTGGGTCGTCGCCCGCGCGGGCGAGGCGGCGGGGTGGGGGTGACGGGGAGGCGTCGGGCGGGGTACGCCCATCGGGCGCCACCGGGGACTCGGCGCCGCAGGCGGCCGATCCCGGGGCAGCCCACGACGGGTCGCTCGCGGCCCCTGCGAACCAGGCCTCCGCCGACCGGGCGAGCGCCGGCGAGGTACCTGACGGCCAGGTGACGGCCGACCGGTCCCCTGCGGCCGCCCGTGACGACTCCAGCGATCGACCACCCGACGACGCCGCCCCCGGCGCGCCCCGCCCCGGCTTCGGTGAGGGTGCCGCTCGTGGTCGGGCACCGGACGAGCTGGCCGATCCCGGCACGACCGATCCCGGCGACGCCCCTCCCCGCACGGCCGCTCCGGGCAAGGCCGCTCCCGACGCCTCCCTCGGGCCCGTTCCCGGCAGGGCTTCCGGTGTCGTTCCCGGTTCCTCTCCTGGTGCCGCTCCTGGCGAGGTGCTTCCCAGGGCGGCCTCAGCCGGAGCCGCTTCCTCCCCCGCCGCGACCTCCCCCGTCCCGCGTGCTCCTGGTGGGGCCCTGCCAGGCCCGGCCTCAACGGACGCCGTTCCTGGCGGGACTGGTCCGGGTGCAGCCTCTCCCGGGGCCGTTCCAGCGGAGCCGGTTCCCGACGGGCCTGTCGCCGACGATGCTGTTCCCGGCACGACCTCCCCCGACGCCACCTCCCCGGGGTCGGTCGCCCCCGACGGGGCACCTCACGACGACCTGCTGGCCCGGACGCCGGCGGATGTCACCGACGACGAGCTGGAGCGGGTGTTCTGGAAGGTGCTGGGGCGGGTGCGGTCGACGGCGGCCGCCGGGGCGCTGGCGCACGTGTCGTTCGGGCGGATCTCGGTGGTGCGGTTCCACCACCCGACCACGTTCACGGTGCGGTTCCTGCTGGGCGCCGACCTCGCCTACACCCGGTGCGACTGCACCGAGACCGACCCGTGCCAGCACGCCGCCCTCGCGGTGCTGGTGGCGCGGGCCGGCGAGGGGTTGGTGCAGACCGGCGACGACACGTGGACGCCCGACCCGGCGGTGCTCGACGAGCTCGACCGGCTCACCGCCGACGTCGTGACGGTGGGGGCCGAGGCGGCCCGCGGCGTGTTCGACGCGCAGCTGACCCGGCTCGCCGCGGCCGCCCGTGCGGCGCAGCTGGGCGCACCGGCCGCGGTGCTCGACGAGCTGGCCGAGGAGCTGGCCCGTTACCGGTCGGCCGACAGCCGGTTCACCGGCGAGCGCATGGTGGCCCTGCTGGGCGAGCTGGCGGCCCGGGTCCGGGCGCTGCGCGGCGGCCTGCAGCCGACGCGTCTCGTCGCCGGCTCCACGGGGTCCGGGTCGGCGACGCAGGGGTCGGCGAGGCTGGCCGGGCTCGGCACCGAGGTGGTGGGCCGAGGCGAGACCTACCTCGCCCGCGCACTGCTGGTCGAC
>JBHAES010000230.1:0-5125 GCA_041855725.1 Actinomycetota bacterium | reverse complement strand
TCGCCCGGACGGCTGCCAGCACCGCCCGGTAGTTGGCCATCGGCTCCCCCATGCCCATGAACACCACGTTGTGGAGCCGGCCGGCCCCGGCCGGCAGGGTGCCCGACGCCAGGGTCGCCGCGGCGGCGCGGACCTGCTCCACGATCTCGCCGGTGGACATGTTGCGCTTCAGCCCGCCCTGCCCGGTGGCGCAGAACGGGCACGCCATGCCGCAGCCCGCCTGGCTGGAGACGCACAGCGTGCTGCGGACCCCGCTGGGGCCGGCGGAACCGTCGCGGCGCACCCCGTATCGCATGAGCACCGACTCGACGAGGGTACCGTCGTGCAGCCGCCACAGCGTCTTGGCGGTGGCGCCGCCGTCGGCCTCGCGGCTGCGCACGTGGGTGAGCAGCGGCGGGAACAGCGCGTCGCGCACGGTGGCCCGCGCGGCGGCGGGCAGGTCGGTCCAGGTGTCGGGGTCGACGCTGAGCCCGGCGTAGTAGTGGCGGGCGAGCTGGGTGGCCCGGAACGCCGGCAGCCCGAGGTCGGTGACCGCTGCGGCCCGCTCGTCGACGGCGAGGTCGGCGAAGTGACGCGGGGGCCGGCCCCGTCGCGGGGCGGCCATCGTGAGGCGGATCGGCTCAGGCACCGGGCACCAGCAGGGCGAGGGTGAGCCAGGCCGGCGGGGCGGCCAGCAGGATCGAGTCGACGCGGTCCATGATGCCGCCGTGGCCGGGCAGGAACCCGCTCATGTCCTTGATGCCGAGGTCGCGCTTGACCATCGACTCCACCAGGTCGCCCGACACCCCCGCCACCACGCAGACGGCGCCGAGCACCAGCCCGACCCACGCCGACGCCCCGAGCGTGAAGTGGGCCATGCCGGCGCCCACCGCCATGGCGAGGGCGAACGAGCCGGCCAGCCCCTCCCACGTCTTCTTGGGGCTGATGTGGGGGGCCAGCTGGTGGCGCCCGAGCGTCACGCCGGCCGCGTAGCCGCCGATGTCGCTGGCGGCCACGCACAGGATGGTGACGGCCACCCGCAGCGGCCCCTTCTCCTCGCCCAGCATGAGGGTGAGGAAGCAGCCGAGCAGCGGCAGGTAGGCGATGGTGAACAGGCTGGCGGCGGCGTCGCGGACGAACCCGACCGGGCCGTTGAGCAGGTGGCGGATCAGCACCACCACGACGGTGAGGCCGAACGAAGCCAGCAGCACCATGGCCGACGTCACCTGCCCCGGCCCCTGGGCGGCGAGGTAGGAGCCCACCACGATCGCCACCGAGCCGAGCCCGATCGGCACCACGGCCGAGCGCATGCCCGCCTTGTCACGCATCTGGAGGTGGATCTCGACCGTGCCCGCGGCCAGGGCGACCGCGACGAACAGCACGAACCCCCAGTGCCACCAGACCAGGGTGCCGATCACCCAGCCGATCAGCAGCAGGCCGACCGTGACGGCGGCGAACAGGTCCCGTCCGGCCCGCTTGTTGACGGCCTCGACGCGTTCCTTGGCGATCTCACGGTGGGACCGCCGGGCCGACCGTGCGGCCGCGGCGGGAGTGGGATCGTCGGTGGAGGTCACAGCTCCAGCAGCTCGGCTTCCTTGGCCTTGAGCAGCTCTTCGATCGCGTCGACGTGCTTCTTGGTCACCTGGTCGAGCGACTTCTCGCTGCGCGACACGTCATCCTCGCTCGCCTCCTTGTCCTTGAGCAGCTTGTGGAACTGGTCGTTGGCGTGGCGGCGGGTGTTGCGCACCGCGATGCGGCCCTCCTCGGCCTTCTGCCGGGCGAGCTTGGTGTACTCCTTGCGGCGCTCCTCGGTGAGGGCCGGCAGCACGACCCGGATCGTGGTGCCGTCGTTGCTGGGGTTGACGCCCAGGTCGGAGTCCCGGATCGCCCGCTCGATCGCGGCCAGCGAGCTGCGGTCGAACGGGGTGATGAGGATGGTGCGGGGCTCCGGCACGTTGTAGGAGACCAGCTGCTGCAGCGGGGTGGGGCTGCCGTAGTAGTCGGCCTGCAGCTTGTCGAACATGGACGGGTGGGCGCGGCCGGTGCGGATCCCGGCGAGCTCCTCCCTGGCGTGCTGGACGGCGACGTCCATCTTGTGGTCGGCGCCAGTCACGATCTCGGCGGTCACGGCCGTTCCTCTCGTCGGTGTCGGTTGGTGGTCAGGCGTGGACGGTGGTGCCGATCGGCTCCCCCGCGACGACGCGGGCGATGTTGCCCGGCACGTCGAGGTTGAACACGATCATGGGCAGGTGGTAGTCGCGGGCGAGGCTGATCGCGGTGGCGTCGGCCACCTTCAGGTCGCGGGCGAGGTACTCGTCGTAGGTGAGGTCGACGAACCGCTCGGCGGTCGGGTTGGTCGCCGGGTCGCTGTCGTAGACCCCGTCGACGCCCTGCTTGGCCATGAGGATGACCTCGCAGCCGACCTCGAGGGCCCGCTGGGCGGCGACCGTGTCGGTGGAGAAGAACGGCATGCCCGAGCCGGCGCCGAAGATGACGACCCGGCCCTTCTCCAGGTGGCGGATGGCGCGGCGGGGGATGTAGGGCTCGGCGACCTGGCCCATGGTGATGGCGGTCTGCACCCGGGTGTCGAGGCCGGCCTTCTCGCAGTAGTCCTGCAGGGCGAGGCAGTTCATCACGGTGCCGAGCATGCCCATGTAGTCGGCCCGGGCCCGTTCCATGCCGCGCTGCTGCAGCTCGGCGCCCCGGAAGAAGTTGCCGCCGCCCACGACGATGGCCACCTGCACCCCCCGGCCGGCGACCTCGGCGACCTGGGCGGCGATGGACGACACGACGTCGGGGTCGACGCCGAGCTGCCCTCCCCCGAACGCCTCACCCGACAGCTTCAGGAGCACCCTGTGGTAGGCAGTCGACATGACCCTCCTCGTACGCGGTGGGGACCCACCAGAGCAGCCGTGCGCCGCGGCCCGTGACGGGACGCGGCGCACGACACTCTACCCGGCGCTGCGGCCGGAGCGGCTCAGGCTCCGGCGGAGAACCGGACGAACCGGGTCACGCGGACCCCGGCGGCGTCCAGCAGGGCGCCGACGGTCTTCTTGTCGTCGGAGACGGCCGGCTGCTCCAGCAGACAGTTCTCCTTGAAGTAGCCGCCCAGGCGGCCCTCCACGATGCGGGCCAGCACGGCCTCGGGCTTGCCCTCGGCGCGGGCGGTCTCCTCGGCGATGCTGCGCTCGTGCGCGATGACCTCGGCGGGTACCTCGTCGCGGGACACGTACCGCGGCGACATGGCGGCGATGTGCAGCGCCACCGCGTGCACGAGGTCGGCGTCGTCGCCCTCGTACTCGACGAGCACACCGACCTGGGGCGGCAGGTCCTGCGACCGACGGTGCAGGTAGACGTGGGAGCTGTCGCCGAAGGTGGCGGCATCGACCAGCTCGAGCTTCTCGCCGATGACGCCCGACAGGGCGCCGATCGCCTCGGTGACCGTGGTGCCGTCGGCGAGGGTCACCTGGCCGGCGGCCTCCACCGAGTCGACGCCGGCGGCGGCTACGGCGTCGACGATCTGCTGGGCGAGCGCCACGAAGTCGGCGTTCTTGGCGACGAAGTCGGTCTCGGCACCGAGCTGGATGAGCGTCGACCCGGACGCGGCCACGATGCCGTTGGAGGCCTCGCGGTCGGCGCGCTTGGCGGCCTTCGCGGCACCCGAGATGCGCAGCAGGTCGGCTGCCTTCTCGAAGTCGCCGTCGGCCTCGGTGAGCGCCTTCTTGGCATCCATCATGCCGGCGCCCGTGAGGTCACGGAGCTTCTTGACGTCTGCGGCGGTGATCGCCATCTCTACCTCTTCTTCTCGGTGCGTACGGTCAGTTGGTGGTCTCGGCGGCGGGCGCCGCGGCGGGGGCGGCGGCCTCGACCTCGGCGACCAGCTCGGCGGCCGGGGCGTCGGTCTGCTCGACGGCGACCTCGGCCGGGGTGCCGCTGGCGAGCAGCTCACGCTCCCAGTCGGGCATGGGCTCGGCCTCGGCCTCCTCGCCGGTGACGGCGCCGGAGCGCGACATGAGGCCGTCGGCCACGGCGTCGGCGATCACGCGGGTGAGCAGCGCCACCGAGCGGATGGCGTCGTCGTTGCCGGGGATGGCGTAGTCGACCTCGTCGGGGTCGCAGTTGGTGTCGAGGATGCCGATGACCGGGATCCGCAGCTTGCGGGCCTCGTCGACGGCGAGGTGCTCCTTCTTGGTGTCGATGATCCACACGGCCTGCGGCACCCGGGCCATGTCACGGATGCCGCCGAGCGTCTTCGCGAGCTTGTCCTTCTCGCGGCGCAGGCCGAGCAGCTCCTTCTTCGTGAGGCCCGAGGCGGCGACGTCGTCGAAGTTCATCGCCTCGAGCTCCTTGAGGCGCTGGATCCGCTTCACCATCGTGTGGAAGTTGGTGAGCATGCCGCCCAGCCAGCGCTGGTTCACGTAGGGCATGCCGACGCGGGTCGCCTGCTCGGCCACCGCCTCCTGGGCCTGCTTCTTGGTGCCGACGAACAGCACCTGGCCGCCGCGGGCCACCGTCTCCTTGACGAAGGCGTAGGCCTGGTCGATGTAGCTGAGCGACTGCTGCAGGTCGATGATGTAGATGCCGTTGCGCTCGGTGAAGATGAAGCGCTTCATCTTGGGGTTCCAGCGGCGGGTCTGGTGCCCGAAGTGGACGCCGCTCTCGAGGAGCTGGCGCGTGGTGACGACGGCCATGGCCGGTCCTTTCTGCGCACCCGGGACGCCCCGGGCGCTGGGTTGCTCCGGCACCGAGCCCTTCGGTGCCGCCTGACGCCGACGCCGCGGCCCGCCCGGCGAGCCGGGACCTGGGGACGCGACCCGTGCGGTGACGGTCGGTCGGCATGCGAAGTCGCCGCGGGATGGCCCACGGCGCCCGCACAGTCTATGACCGTGCCGCGGGCGCCACCAACTCGGGTGCCTCGGGTGCCGCCGCGCGGGCCGCGGGGCTGTCCCCACCGCGCACCTCGGGCCGGGTTGTCCACAGGTTCGCGGGGCCCGTGGCACGAACAGGGTCCCGTGTCCCATATCTCTCGGTGTGAGAACCCTGAACCATCCTGTCGTGCCCGTCCGTCCCGCCGGCCTGGCCCCGCCCGCCCGTCGCCCGTGCCGGCTGCGGGCCGGCCTGCTCGCGGGGCTCGCCGCAACCCTCC
>JBHAES010000229.1:0-13293 GCA_041855725.1 Actinomycetota bacterium | reverse complement strand
GTGTGGGTGGTGAACAGGCTGCCGGCGCGGGTGAGCTCGACGGCCGTGTCGAAGTCGTTGCCGGCCTCGATGTACTCCCGGATCCGCTCCAGGCCGAGGAACCCGGCGTGACCCTCGTTGCAGTGGTACACCTCGGGGGCGGGGCGCCCCTCCAGGCGGCAGTACTCGCGCAGCGCACGGACACCGCCGATGCCGAGCAGCACCTCCTGGGCGAGGCGGTGCTCGGCGCCGCCGCCGTAGAGCCGGTCGGTGACCTGGCGCAGCGCCTCGGGGTTCTCCTCGATCGCGGCGTCGAGCATGAGCAGCGGCACGCGGCCGACCTGGGCGACCCACACGTGGGCCCGCAGCTCCTGGCCGAGCAGCGGCACCGACACGGTGACCGGTGCGTCGCCGTCTCGCAGCTGCGAGATCGGCATGGCGTTGGGGTCGAGCAGCGGGTAGTGCTCCTGCTGCCAGCCCTCGGCGTTGATCCACTGGCGGAAGTAGCCGTGGCGGTAGAGCAGGCCCACACCGATGATCGGCACCCCCAGGTCGCTGGCGGCCTTGAGGTGGTCGCCGGCGAGGATGCCGAGGCCGCCGGAGTACTGGGGCAGGACCTGGGTGATGCCGAACTCGGCCGAGAAGTAGCCGATGGCCTGCGGGGCATGGTCCTGCCCGGCGCTCCACCCCTGGTACCAGAGGTCGGCGGTCAGGTACTCAGCCAGGTCCTCCGAGACCAGCTCCATGTTGCGCAGGAAGCGCCGGTCGCCGGCGAGGGTCGCCAGACGCTGCGGCGAGACCTGCGAGAGCAGCTGGACGGGGTCGCCGCCGACCTCCTTCCAGAGGGCGGGGTCGATGGCCCGGAAGAGCTCCTTGGTCTCCTCGTGCCACGACCACCGCAGGTTCAGGGCGAGGTCGCGCAGCGGGAGCAGGGACTCCGGCAGGACGGGCTGGACGATGAATCGACGGATAGCACGCACGGCCGGAACTCTACCCTCCGCACCGCCGGCAGGAGGTCTCCGCGAGCGGGCGGACGCCGTCGGGTCGCCGAATCACGGCCGCACCAGGGCCTCGGCGCCGCCACCACCGCGAGGTGCGGCGCGCCGCGCGCGTCCCTGCGCTGCGCCCTGGGGCCGTGGCGTCGGGGTCTCGCCCACCGACAGGGACCGTCCGGGCGGGACGCGCGGTCCGTACGACGCCGCCCCGGCCCCGCGGGTTGTCGATAGGTTGGGTCCCGACCGGCACGGCGGCGTGCCCACTGCCACCCGTACGAGGAGGACACCGATGACCCAGCCGACGCGACCCGACCCCACCGGCCAGCGGGCGGCGCGACCCGAGCCGACGGGCACCCCCGAGCCGGCGACGACGACCGCCGCCACGCCCCCCTCCCCCGCCCGGGCCACGACGCCGGCCGACCCGGTGCGCTCCGACGGCGCGTCACTGGGGCTCGACCCGGTCGCGCCGGGGCTGGTGCGCGGCATCGGCCGGATCCCGGTGGTCAAGGTCGAGCCGGTCATCGAGGGCGGCGCCTACCCGGCGAAGGCTGCGGTGGGCGAGCTGTTCCCCGTGACGGCGCGGGTGTTCCGTGAGGGCCACGACACCGTCAACGCGTCGGTGATCCTGACCGCCCCCGACGGCACCGAGACCCGTCACGACATGACCCAGATCGAGCCGAAGGGCCTCGACATCTGGCAGGTGTGGGTACGCCTCGAGGTCGAGGGCCCCTGGACGTTCCGGGTGGAGGGCTGGTCCGACCCGTGGGGCACCTGGCTGCACCACGCCGAGGCCAAGCTGCCCGCCGGGGTCGACGTCGAGCTGGTGTGCCTCGAGGGGCGCGAGGTGCTCACCCGCGGCGCCGAGGCGGCCCGAGCCGACGGCAACGAGGTCGACGCGGCCCTCCTCGCCGCCGCCGCCACCACGCTCCTGCCGCAGCGCGACGCCGCCGAGCTGCTCGAGTCGGTGGAGCAGACCGGGGTGCGGCGCGCCATGAAGGCGTACGGGCCGCGCGAGCTGGTCTCCCCCACCGCCGACTTCCCGGTCTACGTCGACCGCGCGAAGGCCCTGTTCTCGTCGTGGTACGAGTTCTTCCCGCGCTCGCAGGGGGCGACGTTCGACGGCCAGACCTGGACGTCGGGGACCTTCGACTCGTCGCACGAGCGGCTCGAGGCCGCCGCCGCGATGGGCTTCGACGTGGTCTACCTGCCGCCCATCCACCCGATCGGCACCCAGTTCCGCAAGGGCCGCAACAACTCGCTCACCCCCGGCCCGCAGGACCCGGGGTCGCCGTGGGCCATCGGCAACGTCGAGGGCGGCCACGACGCGATCCACCCCGACCTCGGCGACTTCGACGCGTTCGACCGGTTCGTCACCAAGGCCCGCTCGCTCGGGCTGGAGGTGGCGCTCGACTTCGCGCTCCAGGCCTCCCCCGACCACCCGTGGGCCACCGAGCACCCCGAGTGGTTCACCACCCGGCTCGATGGCACCATCGCCTACGCCGAGAACCCGCCGAAGAAGTACCAGGACATCTACCCCATCAACTTCGACAACGACCCCGACGGCATCTACCGCGAGTGCCTGCGGCTGCTGCGGTTCTGGATCGACCGGGGCGTCACGATCTTCCGCGTCGACAACCCCCACACCAAGCCGGTGCAGTTCTGGCGGTGGCTGCTGGCCGAGGTCCGCCGCACCCACCCGGAGGTGCTCTTCCTCGCCGAGGCGTTCACGCGCCCCGAGATGATGCACGCGCTCGGCAAGGTGGGGTTCCACCAGTCCTACACGTACTACACGTGGCGCACCACCAAGGACGAGCTCACCTCGTACCTGACCGAGCTGGCCACCCAGACCGACGCGTTCTACCGGCCCAACTTCTTCGTCAACACCCCCGACATCAACCCGGCGTTCCTGCAGTCGGGCAAGCCGGCCGCGTTCGTCATCCGGGCCGTGCTGGCGGCCACGATGTCGCCGTCGTGGGGCGTCTACTCCGGCTACGAGCTGTGCGAGCACGAGCCGCTGCGGGCCGGGGGCGAGGAGTACCTGGACTCCGAGAAGTACGAGTACCGGCCCCGTGACTACGACGCGCCCGGCAACCTCAACATGCTGCTCGGCACGCTCAACTCGATCCGGCACGAGCACCCGGCGCTGCAGCAGCTGCGCACCATCTCGTTCCACACCACCGCGAACCGCGAGGTGATCTGCTACTCGAAGTGGGACCGCGACGACCGGGTCATCGTGGTGTGCTCGCTCGACCCGCACAACACCCAGGAGTCCGACGTCTACCTCGACCTGGGTGCGCTGGGCCTGGCCCCCGGCGACGCCATGCAGGTGCGCGACCTGCTCACCGGGGCCGCGTTCACGTGGGGCTCCCACGCGTTCGTCCGGCTGACGCCGGAGGCCCCCGCCCACGTGCTGCACGTGGCCGGGGTCCGCTGACGTGACCGGGGCGAGCGCCCCCGCAGCCGATCTGTGGTGGCCCGTCGTCCAGCGGGCCCGGTGGTTCCAGGGCAAGTCTCGCGGCGGGCGCTGCGCGGACCTGACGGCGCTGCCGTGGCTCGTCGACACCCCCGGCCTGCGGGTGCGCCCCGAGCTGCTCGAGGTGGCCTACGGTGACGGCGGCACCGAGCTGTACCAGCTCCTCGCCGCCTACCGCCCGGCCGGTGGGGCGATCGGCTCGGTCGGGACGGTCGTGACCGACGGCGTCCGCCACGACGTCACGGACGCGGTCGGCGACCCCGAGGCGATGGCGGCGGTGGTCGCCGCGGTGGCCCGCGACGCCACGTACGGCGACACGCTCGCGGCGCGCCTGGTGCGCCCGCTGCCCGACGGCGACCGTACCCCCCGGCTGTTCACCGGGGAGCAGTCCAACACCACCGTGGTGGTGGGTGACACCGCCCTGCTCAAGGTGTTCCGCCGCCTCGAGCCGGGGCCGAACCTCGACCGGGTGCTCACCGCTCGGCTCGCGGCGGCAGGCGTCGCCCACGTGCCGGCGCCGTACGGGTGGGTCGAGGCCCACCGGGTCGGCGCCGAGCCGCTCGACCTGATGCTGCTCAGCGAGCTGCTGCACGACCCCGAGGACGGCTGGCTGCTCGCCACCGCCGCCTGCCGCACGGGCACCTCGTTCGCCCCGGAGGCGGAGGCGCTGGGCGAGGCGCTGGGCCACGTGCACGCCGCGCTCGCCGGCGCGCCGAGAACGCTGAGGGGCGACGAGGTGCCCGACGCCATGGCCGCCCGCCTCGACGAGGCGGTGGCCGCCGCCCCGGTGCTCGCGGCGCACCGCGCGGGCCTCGCGGCCCGGTTCGAGGCGCTACGGGGTCGCGACCTGGCGGCCCAGGCGGTGCACGGCGACTTCCACCTCGGGCAGACCCTCAGGACGGCATCCAGGTGGCACATCATCGACTTCGAGGGGGAGCCGCTGAAGCCGATGGCGCAGCGCCGCCTGCCCGACTCGCCGTGGCGCGACGTGGCCGGCATGACCCGTTCGCTCGCCTACGCCACCAGCGCCGCCGACGACCCGGTGGGCACCGCCGCCAGCCGCTGGCTGAAGACCGCACGCGAGGCCTTCCTGAGGGCCTATGGTGAGACCGCCGGGTGCATCGTCGACGAGTCGGTGCTCGCGGCGTACGAGGCCGACAAGGTCGCGTACGAAGTGGTCTACGAGACGCGGAACCGACCGGACTGGGTGGCCATCCCGCTGGCCGCGGTCGCCGCACTCACCGATCCTGGCCGCACGGTGCGGCCTTGAGCCGAAGGAGCGCCCGAATGCCCACGTACGACCTTGGTGGCGAGCTGACCGGATGGGACCTGGAGGGGTTCCACAACGGCGGTGACACCGAGCTGTGGAAGCGGCTCGGTGCCCACGTCACGACCGTCTACGACCACGACACCAAGACGCGGATCCCTGGGGTGCGCTTCTCGGTGTGGGCGCCCAACGCGCAGCGGGTCCAGGTGATGGGCGACTTCAACTTCTGGGGCGGCGACGACATGGTGCGCATCCCCGGCTCCGGGGTGTGGTCGCGCTTCATCGAGCAGCGCGGCACCGGCACCCTCTACAAGTTCCGGGTCCAGGGCCCCGACGGCACCTGGCGCGAGAAGGTCGACCCGATGGCGCGGTTCTGCGAGTCGGCACCCGCCACGGCCTCCATCGTCTACGAGTCGCAGTACGTGTGGAGCGACGACGAGTGGATGGCCAAGCGGGCGGCGTCCCAGCTGCACCGGGAGCCGATGAGCATCTACGAGGTGCACCTGGGCGGCTGGCGGCGCGGCAAGACCTACCTGGAGCTGGCCGACGAGCTGGTGGAGTACGTCACCTGGCAGGGCTACACCCACGTGGAGTTCATGCCGCTGGCCGAGCACCCGTTCGAGCCGTCGTGGGGCTACCAGGTCACCGGCTACTTCGCCCCCACCTCCCGCTTCGGCCGTCCCGACGAGCTGCGCTACCTCATCGACCGGCTGCACCAGGCCGGCATCGGCGTGATCATGGACTGGGTGCCGGGCCACTTCCCGAAGGACGAGTGGGCCCTCGGCCGCTTCGACGGCACCGCCCTCTACGAGCACGAGGACCCCCGCCAGGGCGAGCACATGGACTGGGGCACCTACATCTTCAACTACGGCCGCAACGAGGTGAAGTCGTTCCTCGTCAGCAACGCCCTCTACTGGGTCCAGGAGTTCCACGTCGACGGCCTGCGGGTCGACGCGGTGGCGTCGATGCTCTACCTCGACTACTCGCGCGAGCCGGGCCAGTGGGTGCCCAACGTGTACGGCGGCAACGAGAACCTCGAGGCGATCGACTTCCTCCGCTACGTCAACAAGCACCTGTACGAGCGGGCGCCCGGCGTGGTGATGATCGCCGAGGAGTCCACGTCGTTCGGCGGCGTCACCCGACGCGTCGACCAGGACGGGCTGGGCTTCGGCTTCAAGTGGAACATGGGCTGGATGAACGACACGCTGCGCTACGTGCAGCTGGACCCGATCTACCGGCAGTACCACCACAACCTCATGACCTTCGCGATGGTCTACGCCTACAGCGAGAACTTCATCCTGCCGATCAGTCACGACGAGGTCGTGCACGGCAAGGGGTCGATGATCAACAAGGTCGGCCAGGACGACTGGCGCAAGTTCGCCACGATGCGTGCCTTCTACTCCTACATGTGGGCGTTCCCGGGCAAGCAGCTGGTGTTCATGGGCTGCGAGTTCGGCCAGCGCCGCGAGTTCGACGAGTCCCAGAGCCTCGAGTGGTGGGTGTCGGACCTGTGGGGTCACAAGGGGCTGCAGCGGCTGCTGCGCGACCTCAACCAGGTCTACCGGGCCCACCCGGCGATGTGGCGGCTCGACAACAGCCCCGACGGGTTCCGATGGATCAACGCCGACGACGCGGGCGCCAACATCTTCTCGTGGATCCGCTACGACGGCGAGGGCGAGATGATCGCCTGCATCACCAACTTCTCGGCCCAGCCGCACGCGAACTACTCGATCGGGCTGCCCCGGGCGGGGGTGTGGAAGGAGATCCTCAACACCGACGCCGAGGTGTACGACGGCACCGGGACGTACGGGAACCTCGGCCAGGTCACCGCCTACGACATGGGGTGGGGCGCGTTCGAGACCAGCGCGTCGGTGGCGGTGCCGGCGCTGGGCTCGGTGTGGCTGCGCTACGACCCGACCGAGCAGGTCGACACGGCGGCCGGTGGCACCGTCTGAGCCGTCGGGCGCCGCTGCCGCGGTCGTGCGGCTGCCGTGGCCGCCGCCGGACGGGGTCGGCGCCGCCACGGCGGCCGCGTTCGCGGCCGGGGCGAGGCGGGTCGAGGTGCTGCTGCCTGCTGCCGACCCCGGTCGGCGCGAGCTGCACCTGGCCGGGTTCCGTCGCGAGGGGCGGCTGCGGCAGGCGTACGTGCACCCTGACGGCACCTGCTGCGACGCGTACCTGTACGCCAGGCTGGCCACCGACCCGGTCGACGGGCCCGAGGTGTTCTCGCTGGTGATGAACTCGGTGCTCCCCCGCACCCGGACCATCGGCCACGCCATGTGCCGCGACGAGTCGGGCCGGGTGCTGCTGCTGGAGGTCACCTACAAGGCCGACTGGGAGCTGCCCGGGGGCGTGGTGGAGCCCCACGAGCCGCCCAGGGCGGGCTGCGAGCGCGAGATCCGCGAGGAGATCGGGCTGAGCGTACGCCTCGAACGCCTCAGGTGCGTCGACTGGCTGCCGCCGGTGCTGGGCTGGGACGACGCCGTGGAGCTCGTCTTCGACGGCGGCGTGCTCGACGAGGGGGCCCGGGCCGCCATGGTGCTCGGCGAGGGTGAGGTCGTGGCGGCCCACTGGGTGGCCCCCGACGACGTCGCCGCCCACGTGACCCCGCTCGCGGCCCGTCGGCTCGCCTGGCTCCTCGACCACCCCGACGCGCCGACGACGCTGTTCGAGGACGGTCGCCCCCGCTGAGCGGCGGCCGGAGGGCCCATGGGCGCACCTCGGCCGCTGCGCGTGCGCCACGCGTACGCGCCGGGTCCGCCCCTGAGCAGGCCGTCGTGGGGCGCGCCACGCGTACTCCCCCGACGACGAACGCGTCCGCCCGCAGGGTCAGGGCGGGCGGACGCGTCAGCTCGTCGGGTCGGCGTACGGCGACCCGAGGCTAGGGCGCGGCCGGGGCGGTGCGGGCGCCGAGCTCCTCGTCGAGGCGCAGGAGACCAGGACCGTCGTCGCCGATGAGCTGGATGCGTCCGATGATCTCGGCGACGGTCGCCTCCTCCTCGATCTGCTCCTCCAGGAACCAGTTGAGCAGGGGGCGGCAGTCGAGGTCGCCGGCCTGGTCGGCGGCGCGGTAGAGGTCTCGGATGGCCGCCGAGACCCGCTGCTCGTGCTCGTAGGCGGCGGTGAACACCGACAGCGGGGTGGGGTCGGCGTCGACGGGCGGTGCGCCGATCGCGCCGATGCGGGGGTGGTCGCCGCGGTCCACGACGTGGTCGATGAACCGGTTGGCGTGCACCAGCTCCTCGTCGGCCTGGAACCGGAGCCACTGGGCCATGCCGGGCAGGTCGAGCACGTCGACCTCGATGGCCAGCTGACGGTAGACGGTGGAGGCCTGCAGCTCGAGGGTGATCTGGTCGTCGAACTTCGGCTTCAGCTCTGCGGGGATCCTCATGGCGCCCCAACCTACCGACGTCGCCCCACCGTCGCCCAGACCCGGGCCGGTCGCCATCGTCTCGCCGACCAGAGCCGGCGCCACGATGGTCGGGCCAGGATCGGGCCCGGCGACGGCTCGGCTGCGGGTGGTTGAATGGCACCCATGATGAACCCAGCCGCCGGCCACGGCGCGATCGACCTGTCCGCGCTCGCCCAGCCTGCCCCCGAGCAGCCTTCCGGCACCTACACCGTGGAGGTCGACGAGGCGTCGTTCGACAGCGTGGCCCGCCTGTCGCTCCAGCACCCCGTGGTGGTGGAGTTCTACTCCCCCCGCGCGCCGGAGCAGGAGGCGCTCAGCAAGGACCTGAGGGCGCTGGCCGACGAGGCCCAGGGCCGGTGGCTGCTCGCCCGGCTCAACGTCGACACGTCACCCCAGCTGGCGGCGGCCCTGCAGGTGCAGGCGGTGCCGACCGTGATCGGCCTCATCGACCAGAAGCTGGTGCCGCTGTGGCAGGGCACGCTCAGCAAGGCGGAGGCGGGCGCCTACGTGCAGGAGCTGCTGCGGCTCGCCGTGCAGCACGGGGTGGTGGGGCGGGTCTCGGCCGCCGCCACCGCCGCTGCGGGCGACGAGCCCGACCCCCGCTACACGGCCGCCTACGAGGCCATGGGGCGCGAGGACTACGCCGCCGCGGCCGCCGAGTTCGGGCGGCTGCTGGCGACCGACCCCGACGACGCCGAGGCCAAGGTGGGCGCCCCCCAGGCGGGCCTGCTCAGCCGTGCCGCCCGGCTCGACCCCACCGCCGTCGGCACCCGGCTCGCCGCCGACCCCACCGACCTCGACGCGGTGCTCGACGCCGCCGACATCGACCTGGCGACCGGGGACGCCGCCAAGGCCTTCGCCCGCCTGATCGAGGCCGTCCGCGCCACCGCCGGCGACGAGCGCGACACCGTGCGCAAGCGGCTGCTCGAGCTGTTCGACACCCTGCCGCCCGCCGACCCCACGGTGCTCAAGGCCCGCCGCGACCTGGCCACCGCCCTCTTCTGACCCGGCGACGGCGACCGCCACGGCGACCGCCACCGACCTCACCGACCGGCTCGCCACCGCGTGCGTCGGACGGCGCACGGGCCACGGCCCCACCGCCGAGCCGACCACGGCGGGCCGCGGTGGCGGACGAGGCGCCGCGCGGACCCTCCTGCCGTGGGCGCTGACCCGGGTGTCGACCATGCGGCTGACGCTACGACGGAGGTCTGACAGCCTCGCCGCGCACGCCGTCGGGGTGCCGCCCGCGGCGGTGGGATCGCAGCCGGGGCGGTGACCTGACCCGAACCGCGCGACAACGGCGAGCGAAGGGGCGAAGATGGCCCCATGGCTCACGAACGCGCTGGGCAGGTCGCGCTGCCCGAGGACCTCATCGACGTCGACGCCGTCATCGGCGCCTACTACGACATCACGCCCGACCCCGACGACCCCGACCAGCAGGTCGTGTTCGGCACGTCCGGGCACCGCGGCTCGTCGCTGGACGGCGCCTTCAACGACGCCCACATCGCGGCGACCACGCAGGCGATCGTCGAGTACCGGGCCGAGCAGGGCACCTCCGGCCCGCTCTACCTCGCCAAGGACACCCACGGCCTGTCGCTGCCAGCCTGGAAGACCGCCATCGAGGTGCTGGTGGCCAACGGCGTGCCCGTCCGCGCCGAGCGCGAGGACGAGTACACGCCGACGCCGGCCCTGTCGCGGGCGGTGATCGTGCACAACCGCGACCACGCCGGCGGGCCGCTGGCCGACGGCATCGTCGTGACCCCGTCGCACAACCCGCCGCGCGACGGCGGCTTCAAGTACAACCCGCCGAACGGGGGCCCCGCCGACACCGACGCCACCGCGTGGATCGCCCGCCGCGCCAACGAGCTGGTGCGCGACCCGCGCGGCATCCGCCGCACCCCGTACGAGCGGGCCGCCGCCGAGGTGGCGCGGTGGGACTACCGCACCGCCTACTGCCAGGATCTCGCCGACGTGATCGACCTCGAGGCGATCCGGCGGGCCGGGGTGCGCATCGGCGCCGACCCCATGGGCGGCGCGTCGGTGCAGTACTGGCAGCACATCGCCGAGCACCTGGGCCTCGACCTCACCGTCGTGAACCCGCAGGTCGACCCGCGCTGGCCGTTCATGACCCTCGACCACGACGGCAAGATCCGCATGGACTGCAGCTCGCCGTACGCGATGGCGTCGCTGGTGAGCAACCGCGACCGCTACCAGGTCGCCACGGGCAACGACGCCGACTCCGACCGGCACGGCATCGTCACCCCCGACGCCGGGCTGATGAACCCCAACCACTACCTCGCGGTGGCGATCCAGTACCTGTACGCCCACCGTCCCGGCTGGTCGGTCGACGCCGGCATCGGCAAGACGCTCGTGTCGAGCACGATGATCGACAAGGTCGCCGGCGAGCTGGGCCGTCGCCTCGTCGAGGTGCCGGTGGGGTTCAAGTGGTTCGTGCCGGGGCTGATCTCGGGTGAGCTCGGCTTCGGCGGCGAGGAGTCGGCGGGCGCCTCGTTCCTCATGCTCGACGGTGCCACCTGGACCACCGACAAGGACGGCATCATCCTCGACCTGCTCGCCAGCGAGATCATCGCGGTCACCGGCAGGTCGCCCTCGGAGCACTACCGGACGCTGGAGGAGCGCTACGGGGCGTCGTCGTACGCGAGGGTCGACGCGCCGGCGAACCGCGAGCAGAAGGCGCGGCTGGCCAGGCTCTCCCCCGACGACGTCACCGCCACCGAGCTGGCCGGCGAGCCGATCACCGCCCGGCTCACCACCGCGCCCGGCAACGGCGCCCCGATCGGCGGCCTCAAGGTGACCACCGCGTCGGCGTGGTTCGCCGCCCGGCCGTCGGGCACCGAGGACGTCTACAAGATCTACGCCGAGTCGCTCAAGGGTCCCGAGCACCTCGCCCAGGTGCAGGCCGAGGCCCGGCAGGTCGTCGACGCCGTGCTCGGCTGATCCCGGCCGGGGTGACCGGTCGTGCGGGCGCACCGCGCGACCGGTCCCTGGGCGCTCCCCCGTCGGCGGCTGGGCCGGCCCGTCAGGTCAGACGCCGAGGTCGTCGCGCTTCATGGAGGCGCGCACGCCGGCCCGCTGGATGACGCGCTGGATGGTCAGGTCGCGGCGTACGGGGTCGCCCACGAACCGGATGTCGCGCAGCCCCTGGTCCTGCGCCGCGGTCTCGAACACGAAGTGGCCGTAGTCGAACATGGTGCCCAGGAACGGCTGGTAGACGGAGATGTCGAGGATCCGGGCGAGCGGCATGGTGGCCACGTGGCGCTGGAAGATGCCGTGCACGCGGAACACCCGCATGTTCGTGATGACGAACCGGTCCATGTTGCGCTGGTGCGCCTGCCACACCCCGACGCCCGACACGGCGAGCCCTGCCACGAGGGCGACCCACCACAGGCCGCCGAGCGACGGCATGCCCACCAGCAGCAGCACCCCGACGAGGACGAGCGCGGTGGGTCCCACGTAGGTCACCCAGTGCTTGGCGACCTCGTCGATGACCCGCTCCCCCTCGACGACGAGCAGGTGGCGCTCCACGTCGGGCCGCAGGAAGCTGGGCGGGGACGACTGCCCCCGGCGGGCGTCACGACGTGAGCGAGGTGAAGAACCGGGCGATGGCACCGAAGGCCCCGACGAAGGTCTTGACGGCGGACGCGGCCTCCTCAGGCCGCGTGAACAGGTAGAAGAGGGCGAACGCGACGACGAGCGCCAGCACGATCTTCTTGACCCATGCCGTCATGTGCCTCACCTCCTGGTCGACCCGCTGGAGGGCGCGGGACCCGAACCATCTTGCCGCAGCCCGGTCGTCGCCCCCACCCGACGCGCCGGGGCCTGGTGTGAAAGGCTGGTGGCCATGGTGAACTCTGATCTGTTCCTGTGCATCGACCACGTCGGGTACGCCGTCGCCGACCTCGACGAGGCCATCGCGTTCCACTGCGACGTGCTGGGCTGGCGGGTGCTGCACCGCGAGCGCAACGAGGAGCAGGGCGTCGAGGAGGCCATGCTCGGCACCGGCGAGCAGGGGCCCGAGAACGCCCAGATCCAGCTCCTCGCCCCGCTGGGCCCCGACACCACCATCGGCAAGTACCTCGCCAAGAACGGCCCGGGCATCCAGCAGGTCGCCTACCGGGTCGCCGACATCGACAAGGTGAGCGAGGCGCTGCGCGCCGGCGGCGTCCGGCTGCTCTACCCCGAGCCGAAGATCGGCACCGGCGGCTCGCGCATCCAGTTCGCCCACCCGAAGGACACCGGCGGGATCCTGCTCGAGATCGTGGAGCCGGCGGCCGGTCACTGACGCCCGGCGCGGGGTGCCGGGCCGAGCCCGGCGCCCCGTACGGCGTCGTACGCACGCGACCGGTCCGCCGCGGGCGGCGTGGTCGGTGCCCGGGACACGGACGGCACGGCGCGTCTGCGCGTGGACGTGCCGTGCCGATGCGGACCGGCGTTGTAGCCTGCAACCTGGAGCGGGCGACGGGCGTCCGCGGGAAAGCGGACATGGACGACGACGGCGAGCTGACCGGCCTGAACCTCTTCCACGACAAGAAGAGCGTCGTGGGCAGCTTCCCGAGCGCCATCCGGGGCTACGAGAAGCAGGCAGTCGACCACGAGGTGCGCCGGCTCGAGCTCACCGTGGAGCAGCTCACGCTGAGCCTGCGCGACATCCAGCGCGAGCTGGAGAAGGCGCAGGCGAGCAGCCGCAGCACCGACCTGTCGCAGCTCACCGGGCACGCCGCGCAGCTGCTCAACGCTGCCGAGGCGCGCTCCGAGGAGCTCACCACGCAGGCCGGCCTCGACGCCGAGCGGCTGCGTGAGGAGGGCCGCCGCGCCGCCGACGAGATGCGCTCGAGCGGGCAGCAGGAGGCCGACGACCTGCGGGCCACCGCGATGGCGAACCTGCGCCGGCTGCGTGACCGGCAGCAGGAGGAGCTCGCCGCCCTGCACGCGAAGGCCCGCGTCGACGCCCAGCAGGCCGTGCAGGCGGGCCAGCGCCAGGCCGAGGCCATCGAGCGCCAGGCCGAGCACGCCGCGGCCGCCCTGCGCGCGGCGGCGCAGCAGGAGGCCGCCGCCATCGTCACCGCCGCCGAGCGCTTCGCCGCCGAGACCAGGGCCACGGCGATCGCCGAGAAGGAGAAGTCCATCGCCGACGCCAACGCCGAGC
>JBHAES010000228.1:0-5736 GCA_041855725.1 Actinomycetota bacterium | reverse complement strand
TGCTCGTCTACCTCGACGACGACCACTGGTACGCGGTGGAGGCCGACGCCGACGGGGTCCGGGCGTGCGGGCGCAGCGTCCCCTACGAGCAGGTGCTGGGCGGCACCCCCCACGCCGCGCCGGGGACGGTGACGCTGCGCGTGTCGGCCGCCCCGCCCCCGCCCGGGCGGGCGGGCCTCCCCCAGGCGCCGGACCTGCTCACCCTCGCCCTCGTCGGGCCTGAGGGGGCCGTCGAGCTCGCCACCGTGGACGGCCGCCACGCCTCCACCGAGGTCGCCACCGGCTTCACGGGCCGCACCGTGGGTGTCGCCTGCACCCGGGGCACCGTCACCGTGCGAGGGTTCCGCTACCGGGCCGTCGAGGGCCCACCGGCGCCGACGATGGCCGAGCTGGTCGCCGCCTACCAGTCGGAGCAGCCGGGCGACTGAGCCTCCGGGAGGCGGCGTCGTCGCTGTCGGCGGCGGGTGGTTGGATGCTGCCATGCCCACGTACGCCGAGCGTTTCGCCGCCGCCCTCGTCGACACCGCCCCCGCCCCCGCCGAGCCGCCCCGCTCGTGGCGGCCTGGGGACCCGTGGCGGCACAGCCTCGACGGCACGTGGCGGTTCCACCTGTCCGACTCACCGGCGCACGCCCCGGTGGGGGCCGAGCAGCCCGGTTACGACGACAGCGCGTGGGACGAGGTGCGGGTGCCGTCGCACTGGGTGCTCGACCCGCAGCGCCGATACGGGAACCCGATCTACACCAACATCGTCATGCCCATCCCGTTCGACCCGCCGTACGTGCCCGACGCCAACCCCACGGGCGACTACCGGCTCCGGTTCGACCTGCCGCCGGCGTGGGCCGGCCTGCCGCGGGTGCTGCTGCGGTTCGACGGGGTGGAGTCGTTCGCGATGGTGACCCTCAACGGGGCCGAGGTGGGGCTGCTGCGCGGCTCGCGGCTGCCCACCGAGCTCGACGTGACCGCCCACCTGGAGCCCACCGGCAACGTGCTGCACGTCCGGGTGGCGCAGTGGTCGGCGCAGACCTGGGTCGAGGACCAGGACCAGTGGTGGCTGCCCGGCATCTTCCGCGACGTGTCGCTCGTGGGCCGGCCGGTCGGCGGCGTCGACGACGTGTGGCTGCGGGCCTCCTACGACCACGCCACCGGCCACGGCCACCTCGACCCCGAGGTGCGCGCCGGCGCCGACGCGTGGCCGGTGACGCTGCGGGTGGGCGAGCTCGGCGTCGACGTCACCTGGGCGTCGGCCGCCGACGTCCAGGGCCTCGACGTGGGCCCGGTGACCCCGTGGAGCGCCGACGTGCCACGCCGCTACGCGGCGAGCGTCGCCGGGGCCGGCGAGACGGTGGACCTGCAGGTCGGGTTCCGTACGGTCGAGATCCGGGGCCGCGACCTGCTCGTCAACGGTCGCCGGCTGCGGCTGCGGGGCGTCAACCGGCACGAGTACCACCCCGACCAGGGTCGCGTGTTCGACGAGGCCGCCGCCCGCGAGGGGCTGCTGACGATGAAGCGTCACAACGTGAACGCCGTCCGCACCAGCCACTACCCGCCCCACCCGCGGCTGCTCGACCTGTGCGACGAGATCGGCCTGTGGGTGATCGACGAGTGCGACCTCGAGACGCACGCCTTCGAGCTGCACGGCTGGGAGGGCAACCCGAGCGACCACCCGGCGTGGCGCGACGCCCTCGTCGACCGCATGCTCCGCATGGTCGAGCGCGACAAGGCCCACCCGTGCGTGGTGCTGTGGTCGCTCGGCAACGAGTCGGGCACGGGGGCCAACCTGGCCGCGATGGCCACCGCCGCCCGCCGCCGCGACCCGAGCCGCCCGATCCACTACGAGAGCGACTACGAGGGCGCCTACACCGACGTGGTGTCGCGCATGTACACCCCGCTGCTGGGCATGGCGGACCTCGCCGAGGGACGCGGCCGGGCCCACACGCGGCGCCCCGCCCAGGCCCGCCGGCTCACCGACCGGCCGATGCTGCTGTGCGAGTACGCCCACGCCATGGGCAACGGGCCGGGGGCGCTGGCCGAGTACGAGGAGGCGTTCTCGACGCTGCCCGGCTGGCACGGCGGGTTCGTGTGGGAGTGGCGCGACCACGGGCTGCGCACCACGACCGCCGACGGCACCGAGTTCTTCGGCTACGGCGGCGACTTCGGCGAGGTGGTCCACGACGGGTCGTTCGTGATGGACGGGCTGGTGCTCTCCGACGGCACCTGCTCCCCCGGCCTCGCCGAGCTGGCCGCCACCGGCACCCCGGTCCCCGTCACGTTCGAGCCCGACGCCGTCGTGGTCACCAACCTGCACCATGCCCGCGACCTCGGCCGGCTCGCGTTCACGTGGACGTGGGCCGTCGACGGCGAGGTCCGCGGCGAGGGCGTGCTCGACGTGGGGGCGTTGCCGGCCGGCGCGTCCGTCCGGCTGCCGTGGCCCGACCTGGGCGCCGACGCGCGGACGGCCGCCGACTCGTGGCTCACCGTCACCGCCGCGCTGGCCGTCGACGAGCCGTGGGCGCGGGCCGGTCACGTGGTGACCCGCCGGCAGCACCGGCTCGACGCGGCCGGCGTGCCGCTCCCGCCCGAGCCGACCGGCGCCGTCCACGTCCGCGACGACCGGGTGAGCGTCGGGCCGGTCGAGCTCGACGCGGCCACCGGGCGGGTGCTGTCGGTCGGCGGGGCGGCGGTGTCGGCCTCGGGGGTGGAGCTGTGGCGGGCGCCCACCGAGAACGACTCGCTCGGCGCCTTCGGCTCCTACGAGACCGGCGACGTCGACGAGACCCGGGGCCACGGCGCGCCGGGTGCCCCGTCGTCGCAGCGGTGGCGGGCGGCCGGGCTCGACCGTCTCGTCCCCCGCACCACGTCGGCCCGGCTCGAGGGCGACGACTACGTGGTGGTGCAGCGGCTGCTGCCGGCGCAGGGCCGCCACGGCGCCTGCGTGACCTACCGGTGGCGGGTGGTCGACGGCGACGCGGTGTGCCTCGTGCACGTCGCACCCGTCGCGGTGCGCACCGACACCACGTGGCCCCGCATCGGCTACCGGCTCGCCCTGCCCACCGGCTACGCGGATGCGGCGTGGTACGGGAGCGGGCCGGGTGAGGCCTACCCCGACAGCGCCGCCGCGTCGCTCGTCGGCTCGTGGCGGGCCGCGGTCGACGACCTGGCCGTCGGCTACGCGGTGCCGCAGGAGACGGGTCACCGGCCGGGGCTGCGGCGGCTGACACTCACCGGCGACGGGGTGCCCCGGCTCGAGGTGACGACGTACGGGCCGCACCGACCCGGGTTCTCGGTGCTGCGCCACGACGCCTACGAGCTCGACCGGGCGGCGCACCCGCACGAGCTGCCGCCGAGCCGCGCCACCCACCTCTACCTCGACGCGTTCCAGCACGGCCTGGGCACCCGCTCCTGCGGCCCCGACGTGCTGCCCGAGCACCAGCTGTGGCCGCGTGAGGCAAGCTTCGGGTTCCGGCTGCGGGTCCGCTGAGCCGCCGGACCCGGATCGTCCGGGCTTGCCGCAGCGCACTCCGGCGGGCCCGGGCGAGAGGCCGGTCAGGCTTCTCTCATGCAATCCTCATCCGCGACACGCCGTGCGACCGGGTGTGTCGGGCGCTCGGCTTCGGTAGCGTCCGACGGGCACGAGGAGTACAGGCAGTACTCGCGTGGACTTCCCCTCCGGGCGACCGGAACCACGACTCGGCCCTCGGGCCGACCGAGCACGGAATGGTGACTCCCATGGCCGCACGCAAGCAGCCCCGTATCGCCCCAGAGGTGCTGGGGGCCGGCGCCGACCGGCGCGTCCGCAAGGTCCTCAAGGCCGCCCGCGACCTGAGCGAGGACGACCTGTTCCGTGAGGACATCGACCAGGTGATGGCCGGCATGCTCGCCCTGGAGGCCGTCGCCCGCCGCCGCGACGTGGCGCAGGCCTCCTGACCCGCCGCTCCCTGTCCCGCACCCGGGATGCCGCCGGGCGATGCCTCCGGCACCGGGTGCGCCCTGGCGTGCCCGGGTCACCGCCTCCGGCCCCGTCAGCGGCTGCGCCGTGACGACCTGTGCCGGGCCCACCACAGAGCAGGCCCTCGGCCGCGCTGCCGCGCTGGGGCCCTGCTCGCTGCCGCTGGGATCCCCCCTGCTCCTCGCTGCCACCGCCGCCTCACGGATGAAGGGATGAGCGGGCCGGGGCCGAGGAGGACCGGCGACGCCGGGACCTGTCGAGGCCGGCGGACCGCTGCCGATGCCCGCCCAGGGCGATGCCGCGTGGCCGGGCGCTCACCAGGGTGACGCGCCGGCGTCGTCGGTGCCCTGCCCGCCGCGCCGCGCGTCGGGGCGCAGCCGGTCCCCCATCCACCGGCCCAGCCCGCCGAGCTGGCTGCGGACCGCCTCGTCGGCGGCGGCGAACCGGTCCTGGTACGAGGCGGCGACCGCGTCGGCCTCAGGTGGCTCGGCCGCGGTGGCGTCGTCGGCGCGCAGCGGGTAGCCGCCGGCCAGGTACGCCTCGTAGTCGCCGGCCGTCACCCACCGTCGCAGCTCCCCCGCCCGTTCGACGGCGAACGCCTGGCCGTCGAGCAGCAGGGCCCGCAGCACCAGGTCACGGGTGTCGTCGTCGGCGGCGCGGTACTCGTCGGCCTGCTCGAGGAACGCCTCCTCGTCGAGGTGGTCGATGCGGGCGCCGCCCGTGGTCAGCTTCATGTGCGCCCGCAGGGCCGCCGCCGGGTCCTGGGCGGCGAGCAGCCCGGCCCGGTCGGCGGACAGCTCGGCCGTGTGCGCCCACTCGGCCAGCGCCGCCGAGATCGCCCGCAGCCCCACCGTGCCGAGCGGGATCGGCGAGGCGAGCGACGACAGGGACGCGTCGAGCAGCAGCATCGTGTGGTAGACGGCGTGCCCGCTCGCCGCGTGGCCGAGACCGTTGCCGAGCAGGAAGCGCAGCTCGTCGTCGTCCAGCGCGTCGACCAGCGCCGAGCTGACCACCACCATGGGCCGTTCCACCCCGACCGCCTGGCAGGTGAGGTCGGCCCCGGCCCGGACGTACAGCTCGGGCAGGTCGGTCACGTCGAGCACGGTGGCGGCCTGCGTGTAGACCCGGAACAGGTCGCGGTGCTGCCGGGTCCCGGCCCGCGCCGCCGAGCCGAGCAGCATCCGGCGGATGGTGCGCTCACCCACCAGCTGCGAGAGCTTCCGCAGGGCGAGGTCGAAGCCTCGCACCCGCCGCAGCGCCCGGGTGGCGCCGACGTCGTCGGGGTGGGCCCAGGCCCGGCTGCTGATCCCGGTGAGGACGATCCGCTCGCTCATGGGCCCAGTCTGCCCACCTGACCGGCCCGGGTCGACGGCGGGCCGTCGGCCGGCGACGGACCCCGCGGCAGGCGGGCGCTCGCTGACGACGGCCCACGCCCCGCTCGACGGTATCGCTGACCCATGTGCTCGCTGGCGGTCGACCAGCCTCACCCGGGGCTCGGGCGTCGATGCTGCGAGCCTGCCTGGAACGCCTCAGCCTTTGCTCCTGACCCCAGCGCGACGCCCCAGACCCGGCGCAGACTCGTGCCCACCGCACCCGCCTACGTCCCCACCTCTCGAGGCGAGCGGTCACCTTCGAGTCGAGCCATCACTCGTCGAAACCGGGCCCGGCCCGAGAAGGCGACGGCTCGGCTCCGCTGGTGACCCTCTCAGAGATGACGCCGGCCGGCCGGCTGGTCCCGCGGCCCCGCCCGGCCTGGCCGCGGGCGGGCGGGGCACGCTCGCCCCGGCT
>JBHAES010000227.1:0-3199 GCA_041855725.1 Actinomycetota bacterium | reverse complement strand
GGAGCCGAGATCGGCTCCCATCCTTCGACCTCGCTGTGACAAGGCTGGACATCACCGGCGGGCAGGTGAGCGGCGGCTGGTTGTTACCCTGCCAGGGTGTCCGAGGCAGACCCCCACGTGCCGGGCCGTCGCGCCGCCGACGGGACCGCTCGCGGCGGTGATCCCGCCGGTGCCGTCAGCGGTGATCTCGGCGGTGCCGCCGATGGTGGTCCCGGCGGCGACCGTGCCGCTGACCGCAGCGGTGCTCGCCGCCACGCCCGCGGTCGTGACCGCAGCCTCGCCCGTCGCATCCTCGACCTGGCGCTGCCGGCGCTGGGCGCGTTGGTGGCCGAGCCGCTGTTCCTGCTGGCCGACTCGGCGATCCTGGGTCATCTCGGGGTGGCGCAGCTCGCCGGGGCCGGGCTGGGCATGACGGTGGTGCACACGGTGGTGGGGCTGATGGTCTTCCTCGCCTACGCCACCACCCCGGCGGTGGCGCGCCGCCTCGGCGCCGGGGACGTGCCCGGCGCGCTCTCGGCCGGCCGCGACGGCGTGTGGCTGGCGCTGCTGCTCGGCGTGGTGCTGGCGCTCACCGGGATCGTGGCGGCGCAGCCGCTGACCGGATGGCTGGGGGCGTCGGGGCAGGTGCAGGCGTACGCGGTGTCGTACGTGCACGGGTCGCTGCCCGGCCTGCCCGCGATGCTGATGGTGCTGGCCGCGACCGGGGTGCTGCGCGGCCTGCTCGACACCCGTACGCCGCTGCTGGTCGCCGGTGTCGGGTTCGGGCTCAACATCGCGCTGAACCTGGTGCTCGTGTACGGGGTGGGGCTCGGCGTGGTCGGGTCGGCGCTGGGCACCTCGACGGCCCAGGGCCTGATGGTGGCGGCCTACCTGGTGGTGCTGGTGCCGCGGCTGCGGCGGGCCGGGGTGCGGCTGGCGCCGTCGGTCATGGGGGTCCTGGGTACGGCGCGGGTCGGTTCGTGGCTGATGCTGCGCACGCTCACCCTGCGGGCCGCGATCGTGGCGACGGTGACGGTGGCCACCCGCGCCGGCGCGGTCACGCTCGCCGCCCACCAGCTCGTGTTCACCATGTTCAGCACCCTCGCGTTCACTCTCGACGCGCTCGCGATCGCGGCGCAGGCGCTCATCGGCAACGAGCTCGGCGCCGGTGACCGGGCTGCGGTGCGTGCCCTCACCCGGACGCTGACCGGCTGGGGCGTCGGGTTCGGCGCCGTCGCGGGCGCAGCGCTCGCGGCGGTGGCGGTGGTCGTGGCGCCGCTGTTCACCCCCGACCCCGCCGTGCAGGCGGCGTTCACCGCCGGCATGTGGGTGCTCGCGCTGGCGCAGCCGTTGTGCGGCTACGTGTTCGTGCTCGACGGAGTGCTCATCGGCGCCGGCGACGCCCGCTACCTGGCGCTGGCCGGGGTGGTGACCCTGCTGCCGTACCTGCCCGCCCTCGCCGCCGTCGCCTCCCTCGGCACCCCCGACGGTGCCGCCAGCGTGGTGCCGCTGTGGCTCGCGTTCGGCCTCGTGCTCATGGGCGCCCGCGCGCTCACCCTCGGCCTGCGGGCGCGTACGGACGCCTGGCTCCGGTAGGCATCTCCCCTTGTGGCAGCCGGTTGTCAGGGTCGGAGCCGAGATCGACTCCCATCCTCACCGCACCCGCTCGCCCACCCCGGCCGGTCGGGCTGGGTAGGGCACCGGGCGACCGGGGAGGTGCGTACGCACGGCCGCGACGGTGTCCCACCGCCCCGTCGAGTCGACCGAGCGTGCGTACGCGCGGAGCCTGGGCTCGACCAGACCCGCGGCGGTGCGACACGTCGGACGCGGGCGCGAGCACGGCTGTGACCCGACGCCGCCGTGATCGCCCGCAGGCGGCGTACGTGCTCGCGCCGGGACGTGCCCGGCCCGGCTCCTGCCGCCACCCGGGCCATCGGAGCCGCTCAGCCCTGGCGGTGACGGCCGTCGGTGCGTACGCACGGCCGCGAGGTGTCCCCTGCCCCGTCAAGGCGGGTCACGTCGGGTAGCGGCCGGGCCGGGAGTCGGACGCCGCCGACACGGTGACACGCCGACACGGGGGCACGGGGCGACCTGTCACCGCCCCACGTCCGACCGGCTCCCGCTGCCCCCGAGCTCTCGAGGTGTGGCCGGGGAGCCCCCCGCACCGTCACCCCGCGCCCTTGCCGGCGAGGGGTCAGCCGCGGGGCACGTGGTCGAGGTCGGCGAGCCAGGCTCGGGCGTTGCCGTCGGAGGGGGCCCGCCAGTCACCGCGTGGCGACAGCGAACCGCCGGCCACGACCTTCGGCCCGTTCGGCACGGCGGAGCGCTTGAACTGGGAGAAGCCGAAGAACCGGCGCAGGAACACCTCGAGCCAGCGCCGCACGTCGGCCAGGTCGTAGGCGACCTTCTCGTCGTCGGACAGCCCGGCCGGCCACTCGCCGGCGGCGGCGTCGCGCCACGCGTGCCAGGCGAGGAACGCGATCTTGCGTGGCCGCGTGCCGTGGCGCAGGGTCCAGTAGAGGGAGAAGTCCTGCAGGTTGTAGGGCCCGATCGTGGCCTGGGTGGACTGTGGCTGCTCGTCGCCGGTGGTGGGCACCAGCTCGGGGGTGATCTCGGTGTCGAGCACCGACCGCAGCACCTCGTTGACGCCGTCGTCGAACAGCCCCTCGCCGATCACCCACCGGATCAGGTGCTGGATGAGGGTCTTCGGGATGCCGGCGTTCACCGTGTAGTGCGACATCTGGTCGCCGACCCCGTAGGTGCACCAGCCCAGGGCGAGCTCCGACAGGTCGCCGGTGCCGAGCACGATCCCGCCGCGCTGGTTGGCGGCGCGGAACAGGTAGTCCGTCCGCAGCCCGGCCTGCACGTTCTCGAAAGTGACGTCGTAGACCGGCTCGCCGGCCGCGTACGGGTGGCCCAGGTCGCGCAGCATCTGCTCGGCGGCGGGCACGATCGACAGCTCCTCGAACGTGGTGCCGAGCGCCTGGGCGAGGCGGGTGGCGTTGTGCTTCGTGCGGTCGCTGGTGGCGAACCCGGGCATGGTGAAGGTGAGGATGTCGGAACGGGGCCGGCCCATGCGGTCCATCGCCCGGGCGGCCACGATGAGGGCGTGGGTGGAGTCGAGGCCGCCCGAGACGCCGATCACCACCGTGGGGCTGCCGATGGCGCGCAGCCGCTGCTCGAGGCCGGCCACCTGGATCGAGTAGGCCTCGTAGCAGTC
>JBHAES010000226.1:0-4577 GCA_041855725.1 Actinomycetota bacterium | reverse complement strand
CTACGTCCTCGTCCGCGACGTCACCACCACCGCCCGGCACCTCGGGCGCGGGGGGCGCCCGGGTCTGGACACGCGCCCGGGTGGCGGGGCCTCGGCCGTAGGGTCGGGGCCATGCTGCTCTCCCCCGCCACCCGGATGGGCCTGGCCGTCGCGGTCGCGGTGGGGCTGTACGGCATCTCGTACGGCGCGCTCGCCGTGGCGTCGGGGCTGTCGGTGTGGCAGGCGCAGGTGTCGTCGCTGGTCATGTTCACCGGCGGGTCGCAGCTCGCGTACGTGGGTGCCGGCGGCGGGCCCGCGGGCCTTGCGTCGGCGGTGCTGCTGGGGCTGCGGAACCTCGTCTACGGGGCCGAGCTCAAGGGCCGGCTCCGGCCCCCGCCGGCATGGTGGCCGGTGCACGCCCACCTCACCATCGACGAGTCGTTCGCCACCGCGTCGACCCAGGCCGACCCCGCCGAGCAGCGCCGCGGGTTCTGGGCCGCCGGCGCGGGCGTCTACGTGCTGTGGAACGGGTTCACCCTCGTCGGGGCGCTCGTGGGGGCGATGCTCGACCCGGCGGCGTACGGGCTCGACGGGGCCGCGGTCGCCGCGTTCCTGGGGCTGCTGTGGCCTCGGCTGCGCACCGGGGACGCGGTCGTCACCGGGGTGGTGGCGGCCGTGGTGACGCTCGTCGCCGTCCCGTTCCTGCCGGCGGGGGTGCCGCTGCTCGTCGCGGGCGCGGTGGCCGGCGTGACGGGGGTCGTCGGTGGGCGTCGCACCCCGCCCGCGCCGACGGAGGTGGCGGCGTGACGGCGTGGTGGTGGCTGCTGGCGGCGTGCCTGGGCTGCTACGCGCTCAAGCTGCTGGGCTACCTGGTGCCGCTGGCCTGGGTGGAGCACCCGGTGGTGGCGCGGGCCATGGCGGCGACGACGGTGGGCCTGCTGGCCTCCCTCGTGGTGCTCAACGGCGTCACGACCGGCGGCCGGCTGGTGCTCGACTCCCGCGTCCTCGGCCTGGCCGCAGCTGCCGCGGCGCTGCACCTGCGGGCGCCCTACCTGCTGGTGGTCGTCGTCGGCGCCGCGGCCACCGCGGCGGGCCGCCTGGTCGGCCTGCCCTGAGCCATCCCGCACGGCCCCCAGACGTACGGGTCGCTCGCGGCCGACCGTACGCCCGCGGCCCCTCACCCGGCCTGCAGCGAGAGCAGGCACTCGTCGAGGTCGTCGGGCTTCACGAGCACCTCGCGAGGCTTGGACCCCTCGGACGGGCCCACCACGCCGCGCGTCTCGAGGATGTCCATCAGCCGGCCCGCCTTCGCGAACCCCACCCGCAGCTTGCGCTGCAGCATCGAGGTGGAGCCGAGCTGCAGGTTCACCACGAGCGTGGCGGCCTCGAGCACGAGGTCGAGGTCGTCGCCGATGTCCTCGGCCACCTTGGCCGAGCCCTCGGCGGCGGCCGTGACGTCCTCACGGTACTGCGGCTGGAGCTGGCCGGTGACGTGCTTGACGACCTGGCGGATCTCGTTCTCGGTCACCCACGAGCCCTGCACGCGGATCGGCTTGCCGGCGCCCATGGGCAGGAACAGGCCGTCGCCCTGTCCCACGAGCTTCTCGGCTCCCGGCTGGTCGAGGATGACGCGCGAGTCGGTCATCGACGAGGTCGCGAACGCGAGCCGTGACGGCACGTTGGCCTTGATGAGGCCGGTCACCACGTCGGTCGACGGCCGCTGCGTCGCGAGCACCAGGTGGATGCCGGCGGCCCGCGCCAGCTGGGTGATGCGCACGATCGAGTCCTCCACGTCCCGGGGGGCCACCATCATGAGGTCGGCCAGCTCGTCGACGATCACCAGCAGGTACGGGTACGGGGCCACCACCCGCTCGCTGCCCGGCTGCGGCTTCACCTGCCCGGCCCGGACGGCCTTGTTGAAGTCGTCGACGTGGCGGAACCCGAACGCGGCGAGGTCGTCGTAGCGCAGGTCCATCTCGCGCACCACCCACTGCAGGGCCTCGGCGGCCTTCTTCGCGTTGGTGATGATGGGCGTGACCAGGTGCGGGATGCCCTCGTAGTGGTTGAGCTCCACCCGCTTGGGGTCGACCAGCAGCATGCGCACCTCCTCGGGGGTGGCGCGCATCATGATCGAGGTGATCATCGAGTTCACGAAGCTCGACTTGCCCGAGCCGGTGGCGCCGGCCACGAGCAGGTGCGGCATCTTGGCCAGGTTGGCGACCACGAA
This sequence comes from Actinomycetota bacterium, assembly GCA_041855725.1. GTDB lineage: Bacteria > Actinomycetota > Actinomycetes > Propionibacteriales > Propionibacteriaceae > JBHAES01. Next base: position 2,371 of record JBHAES010000226.1, on the reverse strand, counting down.
GCCGCCCTCCACGTCCTTGCCGAGGCCGACGGTGAGCGGGTGGTGGTCGTTGCGGGCGGTGCTGGAGCGCAGCACGTCGCCGAGCGACACGACCTCCTTGTCCTTGTTGGGGATCTCGATGCCGATCGCCGACTTGCCGGGGATCGGGGACAGGATCCGCACGTCGGGGCTCGCGACGGCGTAGGCGATGTTCTTCGACAGCGCGGTGACCTTCTCGACCTTCACGGCCGGGCCGAGCTCGACCTCGTAGCGGGTGACGGTCGGGCCGCGGGTGTAGCCGGTGACGCTCGCATCGATCTCGAACTGGCGCAGCACCTCGGTGAGGCTGCCCACCACCGCGTCCGAGGCCTGCGAGCGGGTCCTCGGCACCGTGCCGGGCCGCAGCAGCACCGGCTCGGGCAGCACGTACGCGATGTCGCCGCCCAGCGGCTCCTGCGCGCCCCGCAGCGGCCCGTCGGAGTGCAGCGGCGCGGGGAGCTCGGGCTGCTCCGGCTCGACCGGCGGCCGCGGGGCGGTCTCGCGGGCCGACGCCTGCGCCACGGCGACGGGGTCGGGGCCGGTCGGGGTGCGCAGCGGGGCCGGGTCCGGCTCGGGCTCGGGGTCCGGCGCGGCCTCGGGGTCGCCGACGAGCGGGGTGTCGTAGGCCTCCTCGTCGCGGTAGGTGATCTCGTCCTTGGCGCTCGGGATGCGCCCCGCCAGCGACCTCGCGCCGGCCACGATGTCGGCGATGGGGCGGCCGATCACCACGAGGATCCCGAACAGGGTCAGCAGCACGAGCAGCGGCACCGCGACCCAGGCGGTGAGCAGGTCGGCCAGCAGCGACGACGACAGGTAGCCGACGATGCCGCCCGCGTCGCGCACCCGCGGCAGGTCGCTGGGCCGCGGCAGGCCGTGGGCGATGGAGACGATCCCCAGCACCCCGAACAGGATCGAGCCCCAGCCGACCCCCTGCCGGCCCCAGGGTCCGTTGCGGTCGGGGTGGCGCAGCGTGCGCCACGCCATCGCGGCCAGCGCCACAGGGGTCGCGTACGAGGCGGCGGTGCCGACGAGCGTGCGGATCCACTCCCGCAGGTGCTCGCCCACCGGCCCCGGCACCTGGAACCAGAACACGGCCACGACCACGATCGACAGCGCCAGGAACAGCAGGCCGGCGCCGTCGCGGCGCACCTTCGGGTCGATGTCGCGCGCGCCGCTGCCGATCCCCCGCACCAGCGAGCCGAGCCCGCGGGCCACACCGCGCCACACCGCGACGAGGCCGCGCCCCAGGGTCGGGAGGAATCCCGGGCTCTGCCTGCGCGCAGGCTTGCGGGTGGTCTTGCGGGCCCCGGAGGAACGGGTCGAGCCGGTACGAGCGGACGCGCCTCGGCTCGACCGTGCCGGGGAAGGTGCACGGGTCGCCATGCGAGCACCGTACGCGAGAACCGTACGCACGCTGTGGACCCACGCCGTGGCGCCCCCAGATCTCCCGGGCGGCCAGGGCGGACGCCCGCACGAGGGCCAGCCCCTGTGACACCAGGGGTCCCAGCGCCAGGTCACCGACCCGGCCCCGCGACACCCGGCGCCCCGAGTCCAGGGCGGCACGGGGGCTCGCATGGCAGAGTGTCACGCACGAGAGGAGTGATCATGACCGAGGCTCGAGCCGTCCCCGACGTGTCGATGGCCGCCCTCGACGAGCCGGCCGCGACCACCTTCCGGGTCGACACCCTCGTCGGCCAGGTGCTCGAGGGCAGGGTCCGGGTGCCGCGCTTCCAGCGAGGGTTCCGGTGGACCACGAGCGACACGGTGCCCTCTTCGACAGCATCCTGCGCGGGTTCCCGATCGGGAACCTGCTGCTGTGGCAGCGAGCGGCGCCCGCCGAGGAGCTGACGCTGGGGACGGTGCGGGTCTCGGCTCCCGCGCTGACCGACGCCTGCTACGTGGTGGACGGCCAGCAGCGGGTCACCTCTCTGGTGAACGCGCTCGACCCGGTGGCGGGCCGGGAGGGTCCGTTCGCCCTGGTCCTGGACCTCTCGCGCGACCCGTGGCGGGTGCGGGCCGCCAGTGCGAACGACCGCGACGCGATCCTGCTGCCCGACCTGTTCGCGCTGCCCCGGCTGCTCACCTGGGTGCGCGACCACCCCGAGCACACCGGCCGGATCGACGACCTCCACGGGGCCACGGCGCGGCTGCGGGAGTGCTGCAGGAGATCTTCGACCAGATGAACAACGCGGGGCGGCGGCTCACGCGGGCCGAGGTGTTCAGCGCCATCCATGCCCCGGCGGAGGGGTCGGGTTCGGGTCAGCTCGTCTCCCGGCTGCGGGATCACGCCGCGACGAGGAGGCGCTGAACCGGGCCATCGGCTTCCTGAGAGACCGGGCCGGCGTGCCGCACT
>JBHAES010000225.1:0-6092 GCA_041855725.1 Actinomycetota bacterium | reverse complement strand
GACGCGGTCGTGGCGACGGCGGCGGTCGTGGCCGCCCACCGGGCCGCGGGCGCCGAACCCCCCACTGCGGCGGTGGCACGCTGGCGCGACCGGCTCGACCGGGTGCGCGACCCGGCCACGGGGCTGCTCGCTCACCAGCTGTCGGCCGACGGCGGCGGCCCGCGCGGCAGCTCGCAGGCGATCGTGCAGACGTTCTGGCCTGACGTCGACCCCGACGGGGCCGCCGAGCAGTGGCGGCGCTTCCGTGACACGTTCGTCGTACGGGAGGCCGGGCTGGTCGGGGTGCGGGAGTACCCCAGGGGCGTCGCCGGCGTCGGCGACGTCGACTCGGGCCCGCTGCTGCTGGGGGTGTCGCTGTCGGCCTCAGCGGTCACCCTCGCCGCGGCCCGCCGCAACGGCGACCTCGACCTCGCCACCTCGCTCGACCGCGAGGCGGAGTGCTTCGGGTTGCCGCTCGAGTGGTCGAGCGAGCGGTGGTTCGCCCTCGGCCAGCTGCCGGTGGGTGACGCGTTCGTGGCCTGGGCCCGTACGGTGCCGCTCGGGCCCACGACCCCCACCGCCACCCTGCACCCCTGGTGGGGCGCCTACCTCGCGGCGGCCCTGCTGCCGGGCGCCCTCGCGGCAGGGTTCCTCCTCGCGACCCGGCGCCCCCGTACGAACGGCACGGCTACGCCACCGTCGTCCTCACCCACGCGATGAAGTTGGTGGCGCCGTCGCCGGTGCGCTCGGCCATCGTGTGGCCCTGGCCCCAGACGGTGGCGAAGTCGACCGCGTGACCGGCGGCCCGCAGCGCCAGGGCCAGGTTGATCTCCACCGTGGAGGCGGTATCGCCCTGCTTGAGGCCGGTGCGGATGCGCCAGCTCTTCGCCACCGTCGAGGTGGCCCCGCCGGTGAGGTAGGTGAGCGGGTCGTACATCTGCTCGCGCTGCACCGACGTGAGGCCGCCGGCGTCGACCGTCGTGAAGTCGGAGTCGTACCCGGAGGCGGCGTAGGCCGAGTCCCAGCCGGTGAGGCCGGCGTAGGTGGACTCCTTGGCCGCCATCACGTCGCGGGAGATGGTGGAGAAGTGCCCCTTCGTGGTGCCCTTGCCGAGCACCAGGTTCTCGGTGGCCGACCGGTCGGGGCGGTCCATGGCGCCCACGTTCTTCGACGCCGGCTTCTGGCTGGCCACCAGCGCGCCGAGGCTCGAGATCGTGGCCCTGTTCGTGGCCGCGTCGTAGGTGACCCAGGTGCCGTCGGCGTTGAGATCGGCGAGGTAGTCGGCGACGGTGGCGTACGTGGTGCTCGCCGCCGTGCTCGAGGCGCTCGGCGCCGACCCGCTGGGGGCCGACCCGCCGGGCGCAGACCTGCTGGGGGCCGCCCCGCTCGGGGTGCCGCCCGACGGGCCGCCGGTGCCCATGCCGGCCATCTCCTGGGTGCTGGGGGTGTAAGGGAAGGTGGTGTCGGCGAGGAAGTTGTTCAGCGACTCCGTCATCACCGCCATCACGTGGTCGTAGTAGGTGCCGGCGAGGTAGGTGCCGGTGCCCGACGCGGTGAGGGCGAGGGTGGTGCCGTTCGCGTCCTTGAGGCCGAGCCGGTTGACGTAGCCGGCGTAGGCCTCGGCCAGGTCGGTCGAGTACGCCTTCGTCCAGGTCCCGTCGGCACGGGTGCCGCTGGTGGCGAACTGGCCCAGGTTCCACTCGTACGCGGCGTTGGCGGCGTCGAGGCTGGTGATCGGGCACCACGCCATCACGCCGGCGACCGCGTCGCTGAGGGTGGCGCCGGAGGCGTCGGTCATGGCCGCGCCCAGCGACCTGAGGTACGGGGTGAACCGGTCGCTGTCACCCGAGGCCCCCATCACCGAGCTCTGCGCGCCGCCGCCGCTGTGGCCGAACACGAAGATCCGGTCGACCGAACCGGGGATGACCTGCGCGTTGTAGCGCAGGTACCGGACGGCGGCCTTGAGGTCGGTGACACCCCACGGCGCGTTGCCGTCGTAGCCGTCGGTGCTGGAGTCCTTGCCGCGCAGGCCGGCCTGCACGTAGACGAACCCGGCGGCCAGGTACTGCTTCACCGTGTCGTAGCTGTAAGAGCTCGGCGGCTGCTGCGCGGCGTAGCCGGGGGTGTTGACCGGCAGCACGACGGGGGCGGTGGCGGCGGTGAACCCGGCCACCGTGCCCGCCGGGTCGATGGCGCACGTGAAGGTGCCGTCGCCGTTGTCGGTGGCGGAGAGGTAGGCGCCGGGCACGTACACCCCCAGGTTCTCCAGTGTGCCGGGCGAGGTCACGTAGTCGACCCCGAGCTGGTAGTAGACGTCGTTGTCGGCGTCGTGGCGCCAGGCCGCCGTCGGGAACGCCAGCGAGCCGGTACCCGTCGCGGCGCGGCCGGAGCTGGAGCTGGACGAGCTGGACGTGGTGGAGCCGGTGCACGCGGCCGTCGTGAGGCTGCCGGCGACGGCGGCCACCGAGGCGAGCAGGTGTCGTCGGTCGAGGGGCATGGGGGGCTTCCTTCCGTGAGTCTCCTGAGAGGTGCACCCGACGCTAGGCGCCGCCCCTGTGAGACCCCTGTGACCGCGGCAGGGGTTCGCTAAGGCGCTCGACCACTGGCCGCCGGGTGCATGTGGAACCTGTGAGCATGGCGGTAGTGTTGGCGCCGTCCCGAGCGTAGGAGTGTCGTGCCCAGAGCCGCAGCGAAGCCCGCCTGGAGCGAGGCGCTGGTCCAGCCGACCGCGTCCGTGCCAGCGGAGGCCTGACCATGACCGTCGTCTTCGTCGCCGGCACCACCGCCGAGCTCATCAAGATCGCCCCCGTCATGCGCGAGATGGACGCCCGCGGCCTCCCGTACGAGCTGTGGAGCACCCGCCAGCACGTCGACGGCGTGTCGCAGACCCTGCACGACCTGGGGACCCGCGAGCCCGACCGCTACCTGGTCAGCCGGCCGCACGCGGCCGGCGTGTCGAAGGTGGGGCACGTGCCCGGCTGGTTCCTCGACGTGGCCCGCACCTGCCTGCGCGACCGCAAGGAGCTGGCCCGCACGCTGCGCGGCGGCATCGTGCTGGTGCACGGCGACACGTTCACCACCGTCACCGGGGCGCTGCTCGGTCGGCTGCTCGGCGCCCGGGTCGGCCACATCGAGGCCGGGCTGCGCAGCGGCAGCCTGCGCAGCCCGTTCCCCGAGGAGCTGAACCGGCGGATCGTGGGGATGCTCACCCAGATCCACTTCGCCCCCACCGAGCGGGAGCGCACCAACCTGGCCCGGCGGGCGCGCCGCAAGGGCGTACGGGTGCTGGTGACCCGGGCCAACACGGTGGTCGACGCGCTGCGCAGCGTGAAAGAGGACCTGCCGCCGGCGCCCGACCTGCCGCCCCGGTTCGGGCTGGTGACGCTGCACCGCTTCGAGCTGGTGAGCAACCGGCCCCGCTACGAGGCGGTGCTGCACCGGCTGAAGGAGTTCTCCGCAGAGCTGCCCCTGGTGATGGTGGTCGGGCACTCGGAGCGGGCCCGGCTGGAGGAGTACCAGCTCTCCGACATCTTCAGCGACCGGTTCATCCCCATCGAGAAGCGGTCGTACTCCAAGTTCCTGGCGGTGCTGCTGCGGGCCGCGATGGTGGTCACCGACTCCGGCGGCCTGCAGGAGGAGTGCGCGGCGCTCGGCATCCCGTGCGCGGTGCACCGCGGCTACACCGAGCGCCACCAGGGCATCGGCACCAACATCGTGCTCACGGGGCTCGACATGGCGGTGCTCGACGACTTCCTCGCCACGTGGGAGCAGCGGCAGCAGGAGCCCGTGCTCGACCGCTACCACCCGTCGCGGATGATCGTCGACGCGATCGAGGCCGCGGCGCAGGAGACCAGGCGATGACCCCCGAACCTCGACGCTGGTGGCTGGTCGCGGCGGCGATGGTGGCCTTCCTCGTGACCGGGGCCGGGTGGGCGCTGGCCTCCCCCATCGGTGGCTCGCCCGACGACAACTACCACCTGCCGAGCATCTGGTGCCCCCGGCCGCTGGAGGGGTCCGGGTGCGCCGTCCGGGTCGTCGAGGGCAAGGTGCAGGTCGAGGTCCCCGAGCCCGCCGACGCCTCCCACTGCCACGCGTTCAAGCCGGACCAGTCGGGGGCGTGCACCACCACGATGTTCTCCGACTCCCGCACCACGTGGACCCACCTGGTCGACCAGGGCGACTACCCGTACGGGTACTACCAGGTCCAGCACCTGTTCGTCACCGCCGACGTCGGCACCACGGTGCTGCTGGTCCGCGCCGTCAACGTGACGATCGCCGTGGTGCTGCTCACCGTCATCACCTGGCTGCTGCCGGCTGCCCGCCGTCGGCTGCTGCTCCTGGCGGTCCTGCTCTCGTGGATCCCGCTGGGCATCTACCTCATCGCCTCGGTGAACCCCAGCTCGTGGGCGCTCACCGGCATCATCGCGTTCGCCGCCTCGCTGCTCGGCGCCGCCGAGAGCACCGGCCGCCGGGCCTGGGGACTGGCCGCCACCGCGGTCGTGGGAGCCGCCCTCGCCTTCGGGTCCCGGGCCGACGCGGCCTTCTTCTGCGCCGTCGTCGCCGCGGCCGTGCTGGTGCTCCAGCCGCAGGCGTGGCGGCGGGTGGCTGTCGTGGTGCCGGCGGTGGTGGGCGCGGTGGTGGGCCTGGCGGTGTTCGCGACGAGCGGGCAGGCGGGTGCCCTCGGCATCACCGAGGAGAAGGGCACCTTCGCCGGGCGGCTGGCCCGCAACATCTACAGCATCCCCGAGTACCTCGCCGACTTCTACGGCTACAGCCGGGGGCTGGGCTGGTTCGACACCCCGGTGGCCCGGGTCACCGCCCTCATCGGCATCGCCGCGGCGGGGGCGGCGCTGTGGGCCGGGGCCGGGCGCCTGTCGTGGCGGACGCTGCTCTCGGGCGGGCTGGTGCTGGGCGCGATCGGCGGTGTCCCCACGCTCATCATGACCCGGCAGGGCAGCCTGTCGCTCTCGGTCTACCAGCCCCGCTACATGCTGCCGCTGCTCGCGGTGTTCTTCCTGGTGTGGCTGTCGAACCACACCCTGGCACGGATCCGGCCCGCGCACCTGGTGGCGGTCGTCGGCGCCCCCGCCGTGGCCGCCTCGGCCACCCTGTACTGGGTGCTGCGCCGCTACGTCACCGGCACCGACGTGCCCGGCGTCAACCTCGACCGGGGGGTCGAGTGGTGGTGGAACATCCCGGTCAGCCCCATGACGCTGTGGGTGCTGTGCTCGGCGGCGTTCGCCGTCGGCATCGGCTGCGCCGTCGCCGCCACGGCCCGGTCGGCCGCGGCCACGCCACCGGCGGCCGACCCCGAGGAGGTCGCCTCGTGAGGCTGGAGCGGATCGACGCGGTGCTGCCCGTCTACAACGAGGCGGCGAGCGTGCGCGAGGCGTTCGCGGCGCTCCAGGTGGCGGCCGAGCGGGCCCAGATCGCCGCCCGCCTCATCGTCGTGGACGACGGCTCCGACGAGGCCGACGCGGCCGCGCTGCGCGACCTCGCCCGCGACGAGCGGGTGCTGCTCGTCCGCCAGCCCAACTCGGGCCGGTTCGCGGCGCGCCGCAACGGCATGGGCCACGTGAGCGCCGACCACGTGCTGCTCGTCGACTCGCGGGTGCGCATCGAGCCCGACAGCCTGGCCGAGGTGCGCCGCCGGGTGGAGGCCGGCGAGGGCGACGTGTGGAACTACGACGTGCACCTGGCCAACCCGGAGTCGCCGTGGGCGTCGTTCTGGTTCGGCATCACGGCGGTGTGGTGGCGCGACTACTTCACCGACCGGCGCGACGTGGTGCTCGACGCCGAGACCTTCGACCGGTTCCCGAAGGGCACCGGCGCCTTCTTCGCGCCCCGGGCCGACCTGGCGCAGGCCATGGAGATGTTCACCACCCACTTCGACGACGTGTCGCTCGCCTCCGACGACACGGGCATGCTCAAGCACCTGGCCCGCACCCGCGGCATCCACCTCAGCCCCGCCATCCGCTGCCGGTACTACGGCAAGGACACGCCGTCGAAGTGGGCCAGGCAGTGCTACTTCCGCGGCACCACCTTCGTCGACGGCTACCTCCCCGGCCCCGGCTGGGCGGCGCCCCTGCTCGCCGCCGTCGCCGTGGCGGGGG
>JBHAES010000224.1:0-5257 GCA_041855725.1 Actinomycetota bacterium | reverse complement strand
CTTCTGGCTCTCCGTACGCCCGGCCCGCACCACCGACGGCGCTGCCGGCGGGCGCGGCCCACCGTGCCGCTCGAGGTACTCTGCGGCCGCTGGCTGGATCACCTCGTCGACGGGTGCGACCGGGCGGGTCAGCCGCTCCAGCCACGCCAGGTGGGGCATCCCCGCGGCGGCGGCGCACCCGCTCGCCCACTCGACCCACCCGTCGGTCCGCAGCCCCGGGGCCACCGACGGCTCCAGCGAGGCCAGCACCGGCCCGAAGTCACCGGCCAGCGCCGCCCGCCACAGCAGGTGCTGCGACGTGGAGAACGACCCGTCGGTGACCAGCACCTCGGGGAGCCGGTCGGCGACCTGCTGGGGCCGGTCGATGGCCGCGGCGGCCAGGACGACGAACTCGTCGGCGCGCGGCTCGAGGCTCCGGGCCCGCGCCTCGGACTCCGGGTCCGGCGTGCCGGCCGCGATCGCCGCGACCGCGTTCACCGCGTCGGGCAGCCAGTAGTCGCGGTCCGGCTCCAGCCGAGGGGCCGACTGGCCCGCGGCCAGCCGGGTCAGCGCCGAGATCGCCTGCCGCCGCTGGTCCACGCTGTCACGGTGGAGCGTCGCCAGCTGGTCGCGGACCTCGTTGAGCTCGACGTAGGCAGTGAACGCCCTCGACAGCAGCGTGATCCGGGTCTCCAGCGAGGCGGCCGTCGCGTTCAGCTGGGTCCTCATGCGCGCGACGTCACGGTCGGCGCGGGCCCGGAGCTGGCCCAGCCCCGCCTGCGTGGCGGCGATGTCGGAGCGCATCTCCTTGGTCCTGCGCTCCTCTGGCGAGAGCAGGAACCAGTCGAGGAGGCTGTCATCGGTCATGCTGCGATTCTGCCGGTCCGGGGCTCGCCCCCTCGCCCGAGACCGCTGCGCGGCCTCCGGCGCACGGACCCGCCCGCACCGCCGCAGGAGGCACCCGGGCCGTCACGGACGGCGCCGGCCACGGTGTCGAGCAGGTCGGGTTCGTCGAGCCGCTGGCGCGGCGCGCTGGGGGCTCAGGGGCGGCGCACGGCGGGCAGGCCGAGGGCGACCCCGACCGGGGGTGCCTGCGTCCGGGCGGCGTGGGCGTCGCCGCCGGCGGTCCGGGTGAGGCTCAGCAGGGGGCCGTCGGCGACGAGGTGGTGCGGCGCCGCGTAGGTGACGGTGGTCTCCACCAGGTCTCCGGGGCGCGGCCGACGCTCGGGCTCGTCGGGCACGGCGACGTGGACGAGGCGGTTGTCGCGGGCGCGGCCCGACATGCGGCTGGTGGCGGCGTCCTTGCGGCCCTCCCCCGTGGCCAGCATCACCTCGACCGTGGTGCCGACGAGCTTCTGGTTCTCGCGCCACGACACCTCGTCCTGCAGCGCCACGAGCCGGTCGTAGCGCTCTTGCACCACCTCGCGGGGCACCTGGTCGGGCATGGTCGCGGCGGGGGTGCCGGGCCGGATCGAGTACTGGAACGTGAACGCCCCCGCGAACCGGGCGGCCCGTACCACCTCGAGGGTGTCCTCGAAGTCGGCGTCGGTCTCGCCGGGGAACCCGACGATGATGTCGGTGGTGACGGCCGCGTCCGGGATCGCCGCCCGGACCCGGTCGAGGATCGCCAGGAACCGCTCTCGCCGGTACGAGCGCCGCATGCGGCGCAGCACCGCGTCGGAGCCCGACTGCAGCGGCATGTGCAGGCTCGGCATCACGGTGGGCGTCTCGGCCATGGCGGCGACCACCGCGTCGGTGAAGTCCTTGGGGTGCGGCGAGGTGAACCGCACCCGTCGCAGCCCGGGCACCTGGCCGCAGGCCCGCAGCAGCGTCGCGAACGCCTCGCGGTCGCCGAGCTCGAGCCCGTACGCGTTGACGTTCTGCCCGAGCAGCGTCACCTCCTGGACGCCCTCGGCGACCAGCGCCTCGACCTCGGCGAGGATGTCGCCGATGCGGCGGTCGGTCTCCTTGCCCCGCAGGGCCGGCACGATGCAGAACGTGCACGTGTTGGAGCACCCGACGCTGATCGACACCCAGGCCGCGTACGCCGACTCGCGGCGCGTGGGCAGGGTGGAGGGGAACCGCTCGAGCGATTCCTTGATCTCGACCTGCGCCTGCTGCTCGACGCGGGCCCGCTCCAGCAGGACCGGCAGCGACCCCACGTTGTGGGTGCCGAAGACCACGTCGACCCAGGGGGCACGGCGCACGATGGCGTCCTTGTCCTTCTGCGCCATGCAGCCGCCGACGGCGATCTGCATCCCGGGCCTGGTCTTCTTGCGGGACGCGAGGTGGCCGAGGTTGCCGTAGAGCCGGTTGTCGGCGTTCTCGCGGACGGCGCACGTGTTGAACACCACCACGTCCGCGTCGTCGGTGCCGTCGGCACGGGTGTAGCCGGCGTCCTCGAGCAGGCCGCTGATGCGCTCCGAGTCGTGGGCGTTCATCTGGCAGCCGTACGTGACGACGGTGTAGGTGCGTTCAGTCATGGCCAGCCAACTGTACGGCAGGCGCGGCGGCGACGGGTCCCTCGGCCGCCAGGCACGGGTGCGCCCGCACCGGTGAGCGGTGCGGGCGCCCCTTCGGTGACGGTCAGACCTTGATGGAGCTCTGGGCCTCGTCGAAGAACTTCTTGGCGGCCGACTCGGGCGTCTCGCGCTTGAACAGCAGGTCGTTGATGCTGCGCTCGAGCGCCTTCGACACGGTGGACGAGCCGATGAGCGGGGCGATGAGCGGGTCACCCACCTCGTTCTCGATCGTGGCGAGGTAGGCGAACGACTTCCGGTCGGACGCCCCGAGGCCGGACTCGATCTGGGCGCGCCGCCCGGTGTTGGCGGGGGCGCCCCGCTCGGCGAGCAGGATGCTCGCGGCCTCGGGGGCGTTGACCAGCCAGTCGATGAACGCGAAGGCGGCTGCCTTGTTCTTCGTCTTCGACGAGACGCTCCACAGCATGGACGCCTTGTAGAACAGCTGGGCCTTGGCGGGGTCGCCGGCCTTGCTCGGGGGCCGCAGCATGACCAGGTCCTGGCCGGTGGCCTTGTCGAGCACCGTCACCTGGTTCGACCAGTTGAGGGTGAACGCGGCCTTGCCGGTGGCGAACAGCATCTGCTCCAACGGCTTGCTGGCGTCCTCGACGGTGAGGCTCGCTGGCGGGACCGCGCCGGACTCCTGCAGCTCGAGGCAGTAGGTGAAGAACGAGGCCACGTCGTCGGCGGCGAAGCCGAGGCCCGCGTCGGTGTAGGTGCTCTTGCCCGACTGCCGCAGCCACAGCTCCAGGTTGTTCGCGTTGGCGGGGTTCGCCGCCCCGTACGTGCCGGGGACCGCCTTCGAGACCGCGAGCAGGATCTCGGCGTACTTCTCCCAGGTCCAGTCGTCGGTGGGCAGCGCGACGCCGGCCTGCTGCAGCACCGCGGGGTTGGCGAGGTAGGTCATGGCGTTGACCCCGGCGTTGACGCCGAAGGTGCCCTTGGCCAGCTTCGCCGCGTCGGCGGTGCCCTTGGCGAACCTGCTCGTGTCGACGTTGCCGGCCACGTCGAGCAGCGCGCCGCGGGTGCCGTAGTCGCGGACGTAGGCCATGTCCATCTGGACGACGTCGGGCATGTCGCCGCCGGCGGTCATGGTGGCCAGCTTGTCCCAGTAGCTGCCCCACTCGCCGGGCTCGCCCTTGATGGAGACGCCGCTGGTGGCCGCGACGTAGGCGTCGATCGCCTTGGTGGTGGCCTGGTTCCGCACGGCGTTGCCCCACCAGATGAAGCGCAGCGACGACGTGCCGGCCGAGCCGGACCCGGAGCTCGACCCGCCGCCGCAGGCGGCCAGGCCCAGGGCTCCCGCTGCTGTGGCGGCAGCGGTGAGGAAAGCTCTGCGTGTGGTCATGTGGGAAGTCCCTTCTCGCACGTCCGTGTGCGCCCCGACCGCTCGGTGAGCGGGTTGACAAACCACATGGTAGACCGAACGGAAAGCGCGTTCCAAGTCGGGGTGCCGGCCTCACGTCCCCAGCCGTCCGGGGATCGGCCCGGGCCCGACGGGCGACCCGCGAGGCCCGCTCGGCACGGGTGCGGTCACCTCGGCCTCCAGGGCTCGGGCTCGCCACGAGGGCGCAGCACCGGCGGTGGTGGGAGCAGGGCCTGCCTGGCTCGCTCAGCGGGCGACGTCGCTGGCCCGCGACTCGCGCACCACGGTGACGCGGATCTGGCCCGGGTAGGTGAGCTCTCGCTCGATCTCGCGGGCGATCTGCTGGGCCATCAGCTGGGCCTCGGCGTCGTCGACCGCCTCGGGGGTCACCATCACCCGCACCTCGCGGCCGGCCTGCATGGCGAACGCACGGTCGACCCCGTCGTACGACAGGGCGATGCGCTCCAGCCGGTCAAGACGCTTCACGTACGCCTCGAGGCTCTCGCGGCGGGCGCCGGGCCGCGAGCCCGAGACGGCGTCGGCGGCCTGGGTGAGCACGGCCTCCAGGGTGAGCGGCTCGACCTCGTTGTGATGGGCCTCGATGGCGTTGACGATGTCGGGGTCCTCGCCGTAGCGGCGCACCAGGTCGGCACCGACGGCCGCGTGCGACCCCTCGTGCTCGTGGGTCAGGGCCTTGCCGATGTCGTGCAGGAACGCCGCACGCTTGCACCGGGCCACGTCGAGGCCGAGCTCGGCGGCCATGAGGCCGGCGATGTGGGCGCACTCCACGAGATGGGCGAGCACGTTCTGCCCGTACGAGGTGCGGTAGCGAAGCGCCCCCACCACGGGCACCAGCTCGGGGTGAAGGTCGGTGATGCCCACCTCGTCGAGCGCGTCACGGGCGGCGCGCGCGATGCGCTCGGCGATCGTGGCCTTGCTCTTGTCGTACACCTCCTCGATGCGCGCCGGCTGGATCCGCCCGTCGGCCACGAGCTCGACGAGGGTCAACCGGGCCACCTCGCGGCGCACCGGGTCGAAGCAGCTGATGAGCACGCTGCCGGGCGTGTCGTCGATCATGACGTTCACCCCGGTGACCTGCTCGAAGGTGCGGATGTTGCGGCCCTCGCGGCCGATGATGCGGCCCTTCAGGTCGTCGGCGGGCAGGTCGACCGTGGCGACGACCGACTCGCTGGTCTGCTCGGAGGCCAGCCGCTGGATGGCGGTCGTGATGATCTGCCGGGCCCGCTCGTCGGCACGGGCACGGGCCTCGTTCTCGATGTCGCGCGACACGGCGGCGGCCCGCAGCCGCGCCTCGTGCTCGGCGCGGGCGAGCACCTCGGCGGCCGCGTCGTCGTGGCTGAGGTTGCCGATGCGCTCGAGCTCGGCGGCGACG
>JBHAES010000223.1:0-9995 GCA_041855725.1 Actinomycetota bacterium | reverse complement strand
CTTCATCCGCAGCACGTACTGCGTCTCAGCGTCACCCACCGACGCCAGCGTGTGGTCCGACGGCAAGGTCTTCACCGCCGTCTGCGCCGGGGTCCACGGGCCCGACGGCACCGGCACGTGACGCCCCTTCGAGTCGAGCTTGGCCCAGCTCTCGTACGTCTTGTCCTCGGAGGGCAGCGGCAAGGCCTGGCACACCGCCGTGTTCGCGGGCATCCGACCGCGGAGGAAGAAGTTGATCACCGGGCGGTCGAGGCACTCGGTGCCGTACGGGAACAGGCCGTGGCTGCCCTCGTTGTCGACGAAGATCGCGCTCGTGCGCGGCAGCTTCACGCCCGTGACGTAGCCACCCTCGAACGCGGTCTGCGAGTCGAGCTCACCCTGCACCACCACGGTCTTGGGGTGGCTGGACGTGGCGACCGGCATCATCTGGTTCGTCTGCCAGAAGGCGCACGTGGGCACGTCGACCAGGCCCCAGGAGGCGCTGAACGGGGTCTTGGCGGAGTACTCCTTCGCCCAGGCCTCCCAGTAGCGAGTGCCCTGGGTCCACTGGCCGTCGCCGCACCGGACCATGTCGAAGACAGAGGTGAACTTCCGGGTGACCAGGTTCGGGCTGGAGTCGGCGGCGGCCTTGGGGGCCGCGGCCGCGAGCTGACCGAGCGGGCTCGCCGCGGCGCTGGCCGCCGTCCGGGCCTCGGCGTTGGAGGCCGCTGCCTCGACCCGCTTCACGACGTGCTGGGCCACCATGGCCGGGTCGGCGTCGGTGCGCGCGAGGACGGCTGCCGCCTGGCTCTCACCGAACTCGATGAGGACCTTCACCACGCTGCCGGCCGTCGGGTAGCGGCTGTTGGACGGGAACGCGCTCGAGGCCCCGGTGAAGAACCAGACGAACTGCACCGTCATCGGGTCGAGCTTGGCGATGGCGGCGTAGTAGCGGTCACGGATCTGGTTCGGGTCCTGACCCAGGCCGTAGACGGAGTCCTGCCGGGCGATCCAGTTGAGCATGTGCATGTCGAACTGACGGTCACGCGCGACGGGCTGGATCTCCCACGTGCGCTGCAGGGTGGCCTCGGTCGCGTCGATCGCCGAGTCGAGCAGCATCGGGCCGGCGTTGGCGCTGAACACCTTGCCGTACCAGGCGCCCAGCCACGTGCCGTACGAGTAGCCGAGGTAGCCGAGCTTCTTCTGGCCCAGCAGGTGCCGGATCAGGTCCATGTCGTAGGCGGTCTGCTCGGTCGTGATCGTGCGCACGTCCTCGTGCTGGGCGCACTGCGCACCGATCGCCTTCTGCTCGGCGTACGGGTCGGTGCTGTTCGCGTCGAACGTGTACTCGCACGAGGCCTGGCTGCTCTGGCCCACGCCGCGGGGGTCCATGCCCACGAAGTTGTAGTACGGGCGCAGGTCGGGCAGGAACTCGGCCAGGTACGGGCCCATCCACAGCCCGTCGCCACCGGGTCCGCCGGGGTTGCCGAGGATGACGCCCTTCGAGCGCGGGTTGCTCGGGTCGATGTTGACCTGCTGCGAGATCCGCACCGTCCACGTCTTGCCGTTGGCGGGGTCCTTCCAGTCACGGGGCACCGTGACGTCGGCGCACCGGACGTTCGACAGCTTCGCCCACCGGTTGTTCAGCGATGCCGAGCCGAAGTCGCACTCCTCCCAGGTCAGCGTCTGGGAGGCCAGCGGACCGGCGAGAGCCGCGATGTCGGGGGTGGTCGGGGCTGCCTGCGCCGTCGGCGCGCCGAGCACGGCGCTCCCGAGGCACAGGCTGAGGGTGGTCGCGGCGACAAGCGCCGCGCGCGGGAGTCGGGTCATGTCACTCCTGTCGAAGGGCCGCCCCGGGCGCGTGCAGGTGCGTCCGGTGACGGGGCGGCGGCATCGCCGCCGCTTGCATCTAAGCACCGTCACGCCGAAGATGACAGAGGTTTGACACAGAAATTGACATCGGTTGTCAACTCGTGACCCTGGGAGGCGCTCCTGGCAGGGTCGCCACCAGTCTCACCCCTAGCCCCCTCGCACGACCGGCCCGCTCGTGACCACCTGGCAGGGACGCCCCCCGCCTCGACGGACGAGGGTCAGCGAGGTGGGCGAGGCCGAGGACGCCCGTCCCCACGCTCCCCCAGGCCGACGTACCGCTCGGTCGGCGCGATCGCCGGGCTCACCCACCACGACGTGGGCGGTCCGCCCCAGGTCGGGGTTCGGCGGCGACGCCGACGGCCGGCCCCAGGGGACCGGCCGTCGGGATCGGGTTGGGGATCAGGCCAGGTAGCCGGCCCGCTCCAGGATCGCCACGCCCTCAGGACCGTAACGCTCCTGGACCTTCGCGCGCAGCGCGTGCTGCAGCGTGGCATCGCCCACCGTCACCAGCGTGCGATCCGACGACGGCAGGGTCCTCACCGCCGTCTCCGCTGGGGCCCACAGGCCTGCCGGCGTCGTCACGTGACGACCGCTCGGGTCGAGCTTGGCCCAGCTCTCGTAGGTCCGGTCCTCCCTGGGCAGCGGCACGGCCTGGCACACCGCCGTGTCGGCGGGCAGCCGACCCTCGAGGAAGAACGTGATCACCGGGCGGTCCAGGCACTCGGTGCCGTACGGGAACAGGCCGTGGCTGCCCTCGTTGTCGACGAAGATCGCACTGGTGCTCGGCAGCTTCGTGCCCGAGGCGTACCCGGCCTCGTACGCGGTCTGCGAGTCGAGCTCGCTCTGCACCACCACGGTCGCGGGGTAGCCGGACGTGGCCGCCGGCATCCTCACGTCCGTCTTCCAGAACGCGCACGTGGGCACGTCGACTACGCCGAACGAGGCGCTGAGCGGAGTCTTGACCTTGTACTCCTTCACCCAGGCCTCCCAGTAGCGCTCCCCCTGGGTCCACTGTCCGTCGCCGCACACGATCATGTCGCGCAGGGAGGTGAACTTCCGGGTGACCATCTGCGGAGTGCCGGGGTCGGACGACGCGGCGCCAGCGGTGCCCGCCAGCTCCGACAGCGGGGCGGCGGCGGCCTGCGCGGCCGTACGGGTCTCGGCGTCGGTAGCCGAGGCCTCGACCCGCTTCACGATCTGGTCGGCCATCGTGGCCGGGTCGGCGTCTGGGATGAGGCCTGCTCCCCGCAGCTCGCCGACCTCGATGAGCGCCTTCACCACATAGCCGGCCCGCGGGTAGAGCGAGTTGTCAGAGAACGCCTTATAAGCGGGGAGCCAGGTGAGGAGGACCGTCAGCTGGGAGAGGTTCGAGGTGGCGGCGAAGTAGCGGTCCCGGATCACGGCCGGGTCCTGGCCCAGCTTGTAGACCGAGTCCTGGCGGGCGATCCAGCTGAGCATGTGCATGTCGAACTGGCGGTCACGGGCGACCGGCTGGAGGTCCCACAGGTGCTGGAGGGTGGCCTCGGTCGCGTCGGCGGACGAGTCGAGCAGCATCGGGCCGGCGTTGGCGCTGAACACCTTGCCGTACCAGGCGCCCAGCCACGTGCCGTACGAGTAGCCGATGTAGCCGAGCTTCTTGTGGCCCAGCAGGTGCCGGATCAGGTCCATGTCGTAGGCGGTCTGCTCGGTGGTGATCGTGCGCACGTCCTCGTGCTGGGCGCACTGCGCACCGATCGCCTTCTTCTCGGCGTACGGGTCGGTGCTGTTCGCGTCGAACGTGTACTCGCACGAGGCCTTGCTGCTCTGGCCCACGCCACGCGGGTCCATGCCCACGAAGTTGTAGTAGGGGCGCAGCTCAGGCAGCTGGTCGGCCAGGTACGGGCCCATCACCAGCCCGTCGCCACCGGGTCCGCCGGGGTTGCCGAGGATGACGCCCTTCGAGCGCGGGTCGCTCGGGTCGATGTTGACCTGCTGCGAGATCCGCACCGTCCACGTCTTGCCGTTGGTGGGGTCGTGCCAGTCGCGGGGCACCGTGACGTCGGCGCACCGGACGTTCGGTCGCCACGCCCACGCGAGGTTGTACAGGATCGAGCCGAAGTCGCACCGCTTCCAGGTCAGGGTCTGGGAGGCCAGCGGACCGGCGAGGGCCACGATGTCGGGGGTGGTCGGCGCTGCCTGCGCCGCCGGCGCGCCGAGGATGCCACTCCCGAGGCACAGGCTGAGGGTGGTCGCGGCGACAAGGGCCGCGCGCGGGAGTCGGGTCATGTCACTCCTCTCGAAGGGCCGTCCCGGGCGCCTGCAGGTGCGTCCGGTGACGGGGCGGCGGCATCGCCGCCGCTTCCATGCAAGCATCCTCGCGGCGCTTTGACAGGTGTTTGACAGAAAATTTGACAGTCTTTGTCAACGTGCCTTCCTGGGTGCCCGGGCAGCTCTGGCGCATCACCCCTAGACTCCCCGCATGGCCGACCCGCTCGTCATCGCCGTCGACTCGTCCACCAGCGCCACCAAGGCCCTCGTCGTCGACCCCGACGGGACGGTCCTCGCCGCCGGCCGCGCCGACATCCCGCTGCGGACCCCCGGCATCGACCGCTACGAGCACGACCCGCGCGACTGGTGGCGCACCACCGACCACGCCGTCGCCGAGGCCGTCGCCGGGCTCGCCGCCGGCGACCGCCGCCGGGTGGCGGCCCTGTGCGTCACCCCGCAGCGGCAGACCTTCGCCCTGCTCGACGCTGAGGGCGCGCCGTTGCGCGACGGGATCCTGTGGCTCGACAGCCGGGCGGTCGCCGAGGTGGCCGAGCTGGGGACGCCCGAGCTGCACGCGCTCACCGGGTTCCAGCCCGACGTGACCCCCTCGGTCTACAAGATCGCCTGGCTCGCCCGCCACGAGCCCGAGGTGCTGCGGCGCGCCGCGCACCTGGTCGGCGTGCACGCCTACCTCGTGCACGCCCTCACCGGCCGCTGGGTCGACTCGCAGGCGTGCGCCGACAGCCTCGGCCTCTACGACATGGCGCGCCTCGACTTCGACGCCGCGCTGCTCGCCCGGGTCGGGCTGCGGCGCGAGCAGCTGGGCGACCTCGTCCCCCCCGGGTCGCCGGTGGGGGCGGTGCGGCCCGAGGTGCGGCGACGCTGGGGCCTGCCCGGCGAGGTGACCGTGGTGGCCGGCTGCGGCGACGGTCAGGCGGCCGCCCTCGGCTGCGGCGCCATCGGCGACGGCGAGGGCTACCTCAACCTGGGCACCGCGAACGTCGGCGGGGTCCATGCCGCCGCCTACACCCACGGCGCCACCTTCCGCACCGACGCCGCCGGCCTCCCAGGCCGCTACGTGCTCGAGTTCGTGCAGAACTCCGGCGCCTACCTCGCCGGCTGGTTCCGCACGGAGCTGGGCGACCCCGCCCTCGCGGGCCGACCCGACCCGGCGCTCGACGCGGCCGCGGCGGCGGTCGCGCCCGGCTGCGGCGGCCTGCTGACCCTCCCCTACTGGAACGCAGTGCAGAGCCCGCACTGGGACCCGACGGCCCGCGGCGCCATCGTGGGCCTGGCCGGGCGGCACGGGCGGGCCGAGCTCTACCGGTCGATCCTCGAAGGGCTCTCGCTCGAGACGGCCCGCAACGTCGCTGGGCTGCAGCAGGCCGTCCCCGGCGGGCTCACCAGCCTGCGCATCATGGGCGGTGGGCAGCGTTCCCCGTTGTGGCGCCGCATCATGACCGACTGCATCGGCCTGCCGCTGACCGCGTGCGACACCGAGGAGGTGTCGGCGCTCGGCGCCGCCGTGCTGGCCGTCGCGCACGCCACCGGCGACGACGTGGCCACCGTGTCACGCCGCATGGCCCACCTCGGCGACATGTCGCAGCCCGACCCGGCCGGCGTCGCGCTCTACCGCGAGCTGGGCGCCGTGCACGCCATGCTGTACGACCGGCTCGCCGAGGTGAACCGGGCCCAGCACGCCTTCGCGATCCGGCACCCGCTGGACGCCTGAGCCCGCTCAGGGCTCGCGATGCCGGTCCCAGTAGCCACCGGGGGCGAACAGCGCGTCGACCGCCGCGCTCAGCAGGCCGACCTCGTGGAGCAGGTCGAGCATCGTGTAGCGGGAGCGGATCGTCTGCGCCTGCAGGTAGGTGCGCCGCAGCCGGTCGAGGTCGATGCCGACCTGCTGCGGGTGCCACACCCCGCCCACCGTGCGCAGCCGGCCGGCGACCTCGTCGGGCGGCAGCAGCAGCGGCTCGATGCGGGACACGATCGTCGGCCACGCCGCCTGGATCCGCCGCACCCGCTCGGCGGCCCCCTCGGCCGGCACGTACTTGCCGCGTGACTGGGCGACCGCCGCGTCGGCGATCACCGCGACGCCGTGAAGCGAGCGCACCCGCGCCTCGTCCTGCTCCGGGGTGAGCCACCGGGCCGCCCGCTCGTCGGGGTCCACGGCCGACAGGTCCCACGTCCGGACGAGGTCGAGCAGGGCGCACGAGGCGACCGTGCCGATGCCGACCTTCATGCCGTGCGACAGGGGCAGCTCCCAGTCGAGGCCGTGGCCCTCCATCTCCCACTGGTGGGAGAAGTTGTGGCCGGCGCCGGACGCGGGCCGCGACGACTGGTGGGCCTGCATCGCCAGGCCGGACAGCAGCAGCCCCTCGGCCAGCCGGCCGACCGCGTCGACGTCGCCGCGGGCCAGACCGGCGGGGTCGGCGATCGCGCCGCGCAGCGGCGGCTGCACGAGGTCCCACACCGCGTCGTCGATCGGCTCGACGCCGAGCTCGTCGGCCACCACCCAGTCGGCGCCGGCGGGCACCTTCTCGATGATGTCGCCGTAGCCGGTGGCGGTGAGCCGGGCCGGGGCGGCCGCCATCAGGGCCGTGTCGGCCACCACGGCCGCCGGGGCGGGGCACGTGCGGGTGATCTTGAAGCCGTCGCGGGTGATCGAGGCACCGAACGCGGCGTAGCCGTCCTGCGAGGCGGCCGTGCCCACCACCGCGTAGCCGCGGCCGAGCTCGCCGGACGCCAGCTTCGCGATGTCGTTGAGGGTGCCCGACCCGATCACGCACACCGCCGCGTCGGTGCCGGCGAGGTGCTCGCGCAGCGGCACGACGTTGCGGTAGTCGGCGTAGAGCGTCGGCGTGCCCGGGTACACGTACGGGTCGAGCACCTCGACGCCGGCGGCCCGCAGCGACGCCGTCACCGCCTCGCCCGCGACGGCCCACGTGTTCTCGTCGGCGACGACGAGGGCGGGGACACCGGGCAGGACCGAGGCGAGCACCGCCCCCGTACGGTCGACCGCGCCGGGGCCGAGCTCGATGGCGCGGGTGTCGGTGGCGGTGCGCAGCGCGGCGGCGATCGACGGTGACGGCATGGCACCCAGTCTCTCGCGTCCCGGCCCGCGGGCCGCACCGGGGGCGTACTGTCGCAGTGCGGGCCGGGCCCGCGGCGACGGGAGGAGGGTGCATGACCAGGACGCTGGTGGTGATGCGGCACGCCAAGTCGTCGTGGGAGACCGACGACCCCGACATCGACCGCCCGCTGGCGCGGCGCGGCGAGCGGGACGCGGCCGCGGCGGGAGCCCTCCTCGCTGCGCGGGGGCTGCGGCCCGACGTGGTGCTGCTGTCACCGGCGACCCGCGCCGCCCAGACCTGGGCCGGGGTGCGCCGAGGCGGCCTCCACGCCGACGACGTCCGCACCGTGCGCGACATCTACGAGCGCGACGCCGACGCCCTCGTCGCCGCCGTACGGGAGCTGCCCGACGAGGCGCGCACCGTGCTGGTGGTGGGCCACCACCCCGGCGTGCCCGAAGCCGTGACGCTGGTCGCCGCCCGCGAGGCCACCGAGTGCTGGCGCCGGCTCGACGAGAGGTTCCCCACCAGCGCGCTGGCCGTGGTGGAGCTCGACGCCGGGTGGTCCGCGCTCGGCGTCACGACGGCTCGGCTGGTGGCCTTCGAGGTGCCTCGGGGCTGACCCCCACCGACTCGCCGTCGGCGAGCAGGCGCGCCCGGTGGGCGCCCTCGTGCTCGAGCCGGGCCGTCACCGAGCGGGCCACCGCCAGGCCGGCGTCGTTGAGCAGCCCGTCGGGCACGCCGACGACCAGGTCGGGTCGCACCCGCCGCACGTACCGGATCAGGTCGGTGGCCCGCAGCCACGGCGCGTCGACGGGGGTGACCAGCGCGGACGCCGACGTCGGGAACCGGGTGCTCGTCGCCGGTGACCAGGACGGCACCGGCCCAGGTAGGCCCGGTTGAGGGGCCCGGGGAGCTCGGGGTGCACCTCGGCGTGCCGTTCGCCCAGCACCCTCACGTCGAGGGTGCCGACGCGGAACGTCCCGCCGGCCCCGGCTGCCCGCAGCAGCGGGTGGGGCGGGAGACCGTCGGCCGCGTCGGCGGGCACACCGGGACACCCCGGTCCAGGGCGGCGGTGAGCGCCGCCGGGTCGAGGTGGTCGCTGTGGCGGTGGGTCACCAGCACCGCGTCGACCCCGTCGAGCGGCGCCGAGCAGAGCGTGCCCGGGTCGACGATCAGGGTGGTCCGCTCGTCGGTGACCCCCACGCAGGCGTGATGGATCGTGGTGACCCTCATCGCAGCAGCGCGGCGCGCAGCCTGCCCACACGGCGCTGCGTGGTCTCGGGACGCCGGGCCTCGCTGATGTAGGTGGCCCACTCGCGCTGGTGGGTGTAGGCCAGCCGGTCCCACGCAGCGGCGAGGGCGGGGTCGGCGGTCAGGGCGTCGGCCAGCGCGGGCGGCGGGGTGACGACGCGCTCGGCGGTGTCGGGCGCGATCACGCAGTCGACCTCGTCCCCCAGGTCCACGCCGAGGGCCTGCCGGTTGGCCTTGCTGAGGCCGATGCGGGCCACGCCGCCCATGCGGGACACGCGCACCCGTACGGTCGCGTCGCCGACGGTGACGGTGACCGGCGGCTGCCGCCCCGGGCCGAGCCCGGCGGCCTGCGCCTCGGTGAGCTCGATGGCTCCGGCGGGCCCGTAGGGGACGATGACGGCACGCAGCTGCAGGCTCATCCTGCAGACGCTACCAGCCGGACTACTCCCGCCATCCCACCATCGTGGTGCCCTTGGCCACCTCGACCCGCACCCCCAGCTCGAGGTCGACCTGCTCCCCCTCGGCCAGCTCGACGCGCCAGGTGACCTGGCCGACGTCGTCGACCGTGGCCTCGGGGGTGGTCGTCACGTCCAGCACCCGGATCGAGCCCGCGAGCGCGACCGGCGCCTGGTCGAGCACCGTCACGGTGGCGGGGCGGCCCGTGTGGTTCGCGACGGTGGTGCGCCACCTCGCCTCGTGCCGGGCCGCGCCGCCCAGGAACGCCTTGTCGACGCGGCGCGCCACCAGCTCGCGGCGCACCCGGACCCGGTCGTCGAGGCCCAGCGCCAGCTCCACCTCCTCGCCGGGGGCGAGCACGTCGAGCTCGGTGGCGCCCACGAACTCCGTCTCGTGGAACAGCGCCGCCTGCCCCGTCCGCAGCGTGTGCGGCGACGTGTTGGTGACGGTGGCCCGCAGGTAGACGTCGTCGCTGCGCACCGGTGCGGTGACGTGGTCGAGCGCGGCCGGCACCCGGAAGGAGGTGACCAGCGCCCGGTGCGCCGAGCCGTCCGACGGCACCGCCACCGGCCGGCGCACCACGTAGGTCGCCGCCGTCACCCCCTCCTCCACCGCCGCGTCGAGGGTGGCCAGCGGGGCGGCGGCCGCCGCGGCGGCTGCGACCGGCGCCCCCGCCACCACCGCGTCCATCGCCTCCATCGCCAGGGCCAGCCCCCGCGTCCGGGCGAGCTGCCGCTCCGAGAGGTACCAGGGCTCGAGGTCGCCGATGGTGACGGCGGCGGCGGGCCGCGCGGTCGACAGCCGCAGCTCGCACGCCGGCCAGTCCTCGCCGGAGTGCTGGCTCACCATGCCGAACCAGGTGATCTCGACCTCGCCGCCGGCCAGCCGCACGTCGTAGCGGGGCTCCCAGGTCGCCCCGTCGACGAGGTACGACACCTCCAGCTCGACCGTGCCGCCCGCACCGGGCTCGACCGCGACGACGATCTCGGTCCGGTCGGGCCCCGACCGGCCCAGCGCCGACAGCTCCCGCTCCACCCGGGCCTGCTCGTCGGCGAGCCGGGACTCGTCGGCGAGCAGCGCTCGCTGCTCGGCGAGCACGTCGGCGAGCTGGGG
>JBHAES010000222.1:0-11962 GCA_041855725.1 Actinomycetota bacterium | reverse complement strand
GGAAGTCCCGGTACGGCTCCATGACCTGCTCCACCGCGGCGCGGATCAGCGCCTCCGGCTCGGTCGGGGCGCCACCGCGTACGGCCTCGCCGAGCTCGTCGAGCAGCGACGCCTTGGCGGCGAGCAGGTCGGCGGTGCGCAGCTCGACCAGGGCCGCGAAGACCTCGTCCTTGTTCTTGAAGTGGTAGTAGACGTGGGAACGGGCCACGCCCGCCGCGGCGGCGATGGCGTCCATCCGAGCCCGCTCGACCCCTTCGCGGACGAACACCTTCTCGGCGGCCAGCAGGATGCGCAGCGACCCAGGGGTCCGGGCTCGCGACTCAGGCACCGAAGAGCTCATCGAGCCAGTCGAAGACGACCGCCTGCGCCAGGCGCAAGCTGTTCACCTGGCAGTGGGCGTCTGCCCCGTCGGCCACCCCGAAGCGACGCACCGTCACCGGCACCCCGCGCCCAGCGAGGTGCGCCGTCGTACGGACCAGCTGGCGCTCCAGCTCGGCACCCTCGCCCGCGCTGTAGAGGAACAGCGCCGGGCGGTCGAGCCGGTCCAGGTCGACGGGGCGGGCCTGCCGGAGCACCTCGGTGGCCGCCGCGCCGAAGTCGTCGGCGCCGAGCTGCCAGGCGTATCGGGCCAGGTTGATCCGGGTCACCTCGTCGACGCCGCCGGCGAGCGCGAGGAGCAGCCGTTGCAGCCGACCCGGGACGCGCCAGGCGGCGCCGAGCTCCGTACGGAACACCTGGGCCACGTCGTAGATGGGGGTCGCGGCGACCCAGGCGTCGATGCGCGGGTCGGCGGCCACCGCCTGGGCGGTGAAGTAGCCGCCCCCCGAGACGCCGTAGGCGACGACGTGCGTGGTCGCCGGGGCCTCCTCGTGCAGCCGGTCGAGCACCGCGGCGATCGGCCGGTGCATGTCGGGGACGAACGTCAGGCCGCGGGTCGGCGCCTTCCCCTGGCCCGGCAGGTCGACCAGGATCGCGTTGTAGCCGTGCTGCCAGGCGGCCAGCCCGATGAAGACGAACAGGTCCTCGCGGCTCGTGTCGCCACCGCCCACCATGCAGATGGCTGGCCGAGGGGTGTCGTCGAGCCGCACCAGGTAGCCGGGCAGCGAGGCGCCGTCGTACGGAACCTCGATGGCGGTCACCGGCGCGTCCCACCAGCGCATGGCCGCGGCGAAGGCGTCCTCCATCCGCTGCCAGTGCTCGGTGAACGCCGCGACGTCGGGACGGGTGAGGTGCAACCCGGCGCGGTGGGCGTAGCAGGCGGTGAGCGCCCACTGCCGCGCCTCCTCCGTACGCCCCGCTGCGCCCGCCTCCGCCGCGCAGCGCTCGGCGTGGTCAGCCAACGCCCAGAACCCCTCGCGCCAGTCGGAGGGCCGCGCGCCCCGCATCCGGTTCGCGACGGCGAACAACGGCCCGTGCCCGCCGAGCAGGTCCCCGATCCCCAGCAGGTAGCTGAAGACGAAGTCAAGGTCCGGGTTGCGGAACCGGATCCGGGTCTTGTGCCGCGCCAGCACCGGCGGTGACGCCCGCATGGGTCACATCCTCTCGAATTGGACGGACATGTCCTAACGAGAGTGTACAAGAGAGCGAGGAGGGGTGGGGAGGATTGGAGCCGAGATCGGCTCGAGTCTTGTGGGGATACAACAAACCAGCGGCCTAAAGTTTGTAGGAAGACAACAAACCTGAGTGTCAGCAGCGGGCGAGGACCTCGACGGCAGGGGCGAGGAACATGGCGTCGGGGTGCCTGCCCCACTCGCTCCAGCCGGCGGCGATGCGGTCCAGGTCGGCGTCGGTGCGGCCGGCGGCGCGGGCTCGTACGGCCAGGTCGGAGGCGAGCACCCGCCGCGCCCACATGTCGGCCCACCACCGGACCGAGACGGGGTCGGCATAGCACCATGTCGTGGAGGTGACCGTGAGCCGGTCGAGCCCGGCCGCCCTGGCCCACTGGGGCAGGAAGCGGCCAGCGTCGGGCTCCCCGCCGCTCGCCCAGGCCAGCTCGTGGTAGAGCTCGCTCCACTCCGACAGGGCCGGGTGCGCCGGGGTCCACGTGAACATCCCGTAGTCGAGGTCCCGTACGGCCACCACCCCGCCCGGCGCGGTCACCCGTGCCATCTGCCGCAGCGCCAGCACCGGGTCGGCCACGTGCTGCATCACCATGTGGGCGTGCACCACGTCGAAAGAGTCGTCGCCCAGGTCGAGGGCGTGCACGTCGCCGATGACGGTACGCACCTGGCCGAGGCCGCGGCGGGTCAGCTCCTGGCGGGTGAGGGCGACGGCCTCGTCGCTGATCTCCAGGGCGGTCACCGTCTCGGGGCCCACGATCTCGGCCAGGTCGGCGGTGATCGTGCCCGGACCCGACCCGACGTCGAGCAACCGCTGCCCCGGACGCAGCTCGGCCAGCAGGTACCCCGCCGAGCTGGCGGCCGTACGGCGGTGAGGCGAGCGCAACCGGCCCTCGAGGGGTCCGGCCACGGACGGCGACGTCGCGTTCATGCCCAGGATCCTCCACCCTTCCCGGGGCACCGGGCGACCCTGCACGGGCAGGCGTCCCGTCGTACGAGACGACCGGCGGGGCGGCACCAGGCTCCGCGCCGACGAAGCCGATCCATCCGGCCGTGTGGCTGAGGACGGAGGGGCACCGTGCCCGCGCTTGTCGCTGGTGCCGGCAGCCGTCGCCCGGGCACTGTCTGGCTGAGGGCGAGGGGGTGAATCCGTGACGCCGGCCAGCCAGGCTTGCACCTGACACGATGTCAGCATGTGGGCTGAGGGCATGGAACACGACGGCAAGGGTGTGCTGCGGATCGGCCTGTTCTCCCGGCTGACCGCGATCAGCGTCAGGATGCTGCGCTACTACCAGGAGCAGCACGTCCTCGAGCCCTGCGCCATTGACCCGTTCACGGGCCACCGCTTCTACGCTCCATCCCAGCTGACCCAGGCCCACTGGATCGTGCGGTTGCGCGATGCGGGGCTGCCGGTCAGCGAGATCGGCGAGATCATGGCGAACCGTGGTGATCCTGAGCGCCTGCGCGCCATCATGTCCGCCCACGGTGAGCGCCTGTCTGCGCAGCGTTCACGGCTGGAGGCGATGAGCGCGGCGTTCGATCGGATGAACGCCTACCTTCAGGAGTCCACCATGGACATCAACGTCCGCCAGATCCGCATGCCCGCCATGACCGTCGCGGCCCTGCGCCGCGTCCTGCCTTCCTACGGCGACGAGGGCCAGTTGTGGCAGGAGATCGGGCCGCTCATGGAAGCAAGCGGCGTGCAGCTGCCCGGCCACGATGAGGGCATCGGCGGCGCGACCTTCCTCGACCCGGAGTACCGCGAGTCCGACGTCGACGTCGAGGTGTGGCTGCAAGTCGCTGCGCCGTTCACGCCCGTCGCGCCGTTGGGATGCCACCAGGTGCCTGCCCGCGACGTCGTGGTCGCGACCCTGCTGGGCAGCTACGACGGCATGCCGGAGGTCACAGCCGCCCTCGGCGCCCACATCGCCGCCCACGACCTGCGCACCGGCCCCATGTTCAACATCTACCGGGTCAGCCCCGCGCAGAACCTCGACCCCGCATCCTGGGTCACTGACGTCTGCTTCCCCATCCTTGGCGGTGAGGTCGCGGCCCGTCACCCCCGGGAAGGGGACTGGTTCTTCGACGGGCGTGGACGGCCAGCCTCGTGAGGCAACCGAAGGATCAGCACAGCCGGGAATGACAGCCCGCTGTTGCCACGTGCATCTCGGCAGATTGGCCGTTGCCCGATCCGCCGAGGTCAGCGGAAGGCGCAGTGTCACCCTGGACGGTTCGGCCCGAGCCGCCGCCGGGGCTTGGCTGCCGAGCCGGACCGAACCGTCCTTCTCCGCGCCGAGGAACCCGCGGACGTGGAGTCTCCCGGTTTCGCGGCGCTGGGACCTGGCCGGGCTCGTCGGGCACGGCGGCGGTCGTCGCGCCGGTGGCCCGGTCGCCTGGACGCGGCGCCGGCTCCATCGGGTCGGCTGCGGCCCGCGTACGATGACCGGACCCGTCTGGAGGAGGCCGCATGTCTGGACCCGACCACCGATGTGTGCTGTTCGACTTCGACGGCACCCTGGTCGACAGCGCCCGGTGCGGGGTGCTCGCCACCCGGTGGGCGTTCGAGGACGCCGGCCTGCCCGCTCCGGACGCGGACCGGATCGTGGCCACCATGGGCATCCCCATCGAGCAGGCGTTCCCGATCCTCAGCGATCGACCCCTGAGTGGCGCCGCCCTCGCCACCTTGATCCAGCGGTTCCGGGGCCGCTACGCCGAGCTCGCCGAGACCCACATCGTCGCGTTCCCCGGCATCCCCGAGATGCTCGCCGCCGTGCGTACGGCCGGTCTCGCCACCGCGATCGTGACGAGCAAGCGCACCGTCGTGGCGCAGCAGAACGCTGCGCATGTCGGCATCGCCGACCTGGTGGACGCGATCGTCGGGTCGGACCTCGTCGAGCGCCCCAAGCCCGACCCCGACGGCGTGCACGTGGCGCTTGGGCAGCTCGGCCTCGACGGCATCGACCCGGCCCAGGTGCTCGTGGTGGG
The DNA here is from genome assembly GCA_041855725.1 of Actinomycetota bacterium. Taxonomy (GTDB): domain Bacteria; phylum Actinomycetota; class Actinomycetes; order Propionibacteriales; family Propionibacteriaceae; genus JBHAES01. The sequence goes on along the minus strand of JBHAES010000222.1, from coordinate 7,418 downwards.
CGACGCGACGTACGACATCCAGATGGGGAAGGCCGCTGGTACCCGCACCTGCGCGGTCACCTGGGGCGCCCACCTGGAGCCCGAGCTGGCCGCCTGCGACCCCGATCTCATCGTCCACGACCCCCGCACCCTGACCGAGGTGTGCACGGGGTAGCCCGCTGCGGTGCCGCCACCTCCGAGCGGGGGGAGCCGGGGCAGGCATGGGTCCCCCACCCAGGTCAAGGCGAGGGGGCCGCGCCGGGCCCGCGCCCGTGCACGGGCGACTGCTGGCTGTGGGCGCGGTCGAGGGCGTCCATGCCGCCCTACGCCGACCTGCGGGGCCCTACGGCGCGTACGACGCCGAGCAACGACCCCCGCGACGGCGCCGTCGCCGAGGTGGCGGGTGCGAGGAGGCTGAGGCCAGCGACGGCAGGATTGGAGTCGAGATCGGCTCCATTCTTGTCGGGATACAACAAACCAGCGGCTCTGAGATTGTGGGAAGCCAACAAACGCGTGGGCCCGACCTGCGCCGGGGCACTGCGACCGCCGACGCTCGCCGGCTCCGTGCAGCACGTCGAGGAGCGCTCGTCCCAGGCTGTCGCCGCTGGGTCCGGTGCCGGCAGGCGGCCTGCTCGGGGTGTCGATGGAGCCCGGCGGCGCGGCTGCGCGCGTTGAGGCCCCCACGGACGAACTTCCGGTGGGGTGTCGGTTTGTTGTATCCCCACACGTCCGGCGCCCAACAACCCTGCGACACGCCGCACCTCGTTGTGGGACATCGACAAAACGAAGGATGGGAGTCGAGATCGACTCCCATCCTCCGGTCGGCTCAGGGGCGAGGCCCTGACGGGTCACTCGCCGGACGTCGCCGGTCTGCTGGCGGCGCGGCGTACGAAGGCGGTGATGCCGTCGGCCTCCTCGTCGCGGGTGGTGGCGCCGAAGTAGGGCATGTGGCCGGTCTCGAAGAACGCGTGCTCGATGCGTTCGGCGCCGCCGTCGGGCAGGCGCAGGTGGGTGACCATGTCGGTGGCGGCACCGTACGGGGTCGCGAGGTCGTAGTAGCCGTACTCGATGCGCACCTGGAGGAACGGGTTGGCCCGCATCAGTCGTTCCAGCTTGTCGGTGACGTTGACCGGCTTGCCCATGAACGGCTCGTAGCGCCAGGCCTGGATCACGGGCCGCGACAGCACCGAGTACGGGTGCTCCAGGGTCGAGCCCAGCTCGGCGCGCAGGTAGTGGTGGATCGCGGCCGCGTACGGGCCGGTGAGCGCGTCGATCGACGGGTCGGCGTCCATGCCCTCGGCGTTGCCGGCGACCAGCGGGCCGGTGACGCGGCCGTCGATGCGCCCCACGGTGAGGCCCCGGTCACGCAGCAGCTCGGTGCAGAACCGCCAGTGCTCGATGCGCAGGTCGGCGCGGTCGACGTACGTGGTCGACAGACCGGTGAGCCGGGCGATGCGGGCCACCACCTGGGTGCGCTGCTCGGCGGGCAGCCGGGACCCGCGGGCGAGCGCCCACCGGTAGTGCTCCTGGTAGCCCTCGGCCTCGTCGAGCACCTCGCGCAGCGACCGGTCGGGGTGCAGCCCGTGGTAGTGGGCGATCGCGGCGTACGTGGGCAGGTACGACACGCACGCCTCGTCGAACCGCAGCATCTGGAAGTTCTGCGACCCGAAGTCGAGCACCGACGAGATCAGCACGATGCCGTTGAGCGCCATCCCGTACGTCTCGAACAGGTGGTGGGCGACCGCCACGCCGCGGGTGGTGCCGTAGGACTCGCCGCAGACGAACTTGGGCGACATCCACCGGTCCTCGCGGGTGCACCACAGCCGGATCAGCTCCGAGACGAGCTCGACGTCGCGGGTGAAGTCGTAGTAGTCCTTCGCCTTCCCGCCCTCGACGGCGCGGGTGTGGCCGGTCGACATGGGGTCGATGAACACGAGGTCGCTGGCCCGCAGCAGGGTGTGCGGGTTGTCGAGCAGCCCGTACGGTGGCGGCGTCAGCTCGCCGGGCCCGCCCGAGTCGACCACCCTCGGCCCGAGCAGGCCCAGGTGCAGCCACAGCGACGCCGATCCCGGCCCGCCGTTGAACACGAACGTGACCGGACGGGTCGCCGGGTCGGCCCCGTCGAGGGTGTAGGCGGTGACCGCCATCTCGGCGCGCGGCTTCCACCCCTTGAAGACGTCGTCGGTGACCTCCTCCTCGCGCACCACGACGCGGCCGGCCTTGGCCGTGTAGGCCAGCACCCCGTCGGTGGTGGCGACGGTGTGGCGGGTGACGACGACCTGGTCGACCGGCTCCTTGGGCTTCGGGTCGGCTGCGGTGCTCGTGCTCTCGTCGCTCATGGGGTGACACTAGCGCTGCTCGGACCCTTGTCGTGCCGGGACCCGGGACCCGTCGGCGCCGGGTCCGTACGGGCCACGCAGGGCGTCCGGCAGCGGGCAGCCGCCCCACCGCCGCGCTCACCCCGGCGGTGGCAGGTCCCGCGGCGCGACCCCCGTCAGCGCACCTGGCATGGTCGAGGGCCCCTACGATCAGGCCATGGGTGAGCCCCGTTCCCTTCGCGGCGTCGCATGGTCGCTGACGAGCCTGGTGCTCCACCTGGCGGAGCTCTGCATCACTCCCGGGGCGGGTGCGGTGGCCGGCACGGTGGAGGCCTCGCGGCAGCTCGTGGGCCGGCTTCGCGGTCGGCCCGAGGAGGATGGGTTCGACAAGGTTGCCGAACGGGTTGCCGAGCGGTTGGACGCCACGCTGGCGACGGTCCCCACCGAGGCTGATGCGCAGGAGATCCAGGGTGCTGCGACGGCTGTTGAGGCTGTGCTCGACACGGTGTGGCAGGATCCCGCCGCCGTGCTGACCGCAGTCCGTTCTGAAGAAGACTTCACGGCCCTCGTACGGAGGGCGGCCGAGCCGTACCGGCGCCAGGTCGCCCAGAGCGCCGAGGGCTTCTTCGACCGACTCCTGGACGAGGTCGTCGGGGAGCTCATGCGCCTGGCCCCGGGCTCGCCGCTGTTCCAGCAGGAGGCACTCACCCAGCTCCTCGACGGCCTGGACCGGGTGGAGGCGGGGATCGGCGGCCTCCAGCGGGGGCAGGAGGACATCAAGGCTGGGCTCGACAGGATCGGTGACCGGTTGGAGGGCGTCGTTGCGCGGCCCTCGGGTGCTGGTGTCGTGCGTTTCGGTAGTCGTCCTGCGGAGCCTTGGCCGTTGGTGACCCGGCGTGACGAGGCGGCGGCGGTGGAGGCGGTCATCGATCAGGGGCGGTCGGTGACGGTGCTGACGGGGATGCGTGGTCGGGGCAAGTCTCAGCTGGCCAGGGCGGTGGCGGCTCGTTGCGAGGCGGCCGGGTGGCCGTTGGTGGCCTGGGTGACGGCTGGCTCTCGGGCGGATCTGGTCTCGGCGTTGGCTGAGCTGGGTCGGGGTCTGGGGGTGAGCGCCGAGGGGGTTGATGGTCCCGAGGTGTTGGCTGCGCGCTGCCTGGATGTGCTGCGTGGTGCCGAGGCCGCCGACCGGCTGGTCGTCGTGGACAACGTGGAGAGCTTCGACGACCTGCGGGGGCTGGTCCCGGAAGGGGTCGGGCTGCGGGTGCTGGTCACGACCACCCGGTCCCAGGCCCCGGACGGGTGGCACCTGGTGCCGGTGGGGGTCTTCGACCGTGCGCAGTCGGTGGGTGTGCTGCTGGAGGTCACCGGGTCCACGGATGCGGCGGGCGCGGCCCGGGTCGCCGAGGTGCTCGGTGACCTGCCGGTCGCGGTCCGGCAGGCTGCGGCGACGATCCGCAGCAACCGGTATGGTTTCGCGGACTACCTCGACGCGCTGGGACGCTTCGAGCTGGACGAGGTCGTCGCCCGCGCCGATGGCGACGACTACCCCGAGGCGGTCGGCAGGGCGCTCCGGCTGGCGTATCGTTCGGCGATCGACCGGATCGCCGAGACGAGTGGTGAGCAGGCTGTGGTCGCTGCGGCGCAGCTGGGGGCGGTGGCCCTGCTCGCCGCCTCGGGGGTGCCGCGGCGGTGGGTGGAGGGGCTGGACCCTGCGCCGCCTGCTCGCCGGGCGCTCCCCGCCCTGCTGGACCTGTCGGTGTGCGAGGTCTCCCGAGACGGTGCCTACGTGTCGCTGCACCAGCTCCAGCGCCAGGTCATCGGTGAGGACTCGCCACCTGGGTCCGACGCCGGGGCTGGGGCGGCGCGGGCCGCTGTCGAGGTGCTGGCGGCGGTCGATGTCACCTCCCGACCCACCTTCGAGGAGCAGCGGCGCGAGGCCCTCGACCTGACCGAGCAGCTGCGCACCATCGCCACGGCCGACCCCGCAGGCCGACCGGACCCCTGGGGCCTGTTCTCCGACCCCAGGACCGCCCGGGCGCTCGCCCACGCGATCAGGACGACCTCCGAACTCGGCGCCCCGCAGGAGGCCCTCACCCTCACCGACACGGTCGCCCTGTGCGAGGCAGCCCTGGGAGCCGACCACCCTGACACCCTGACCGCCCGCCACAACCTCGCCTACGCCTACCGGGCGGTTGGTCGGGTGGGGGAGGCGGTCGGCCTGTTCGAGGAGAACCTGGCTGGCAGTGTCCGGGTCCTGGGCCGTGATCACCCTGACACGCTGATCGCCCGCGGCAACCTCGCCGGCGCCTACCAGGCGGTTGGTCGGGTGGGGGAGGCGGTCGGCCTGTTCGAGGAGAACCTGGCTGACCGGGTCCGGGTCCTGGGCCGTGATCACCCTGCCACGCTGATCGCCCGCGGCAACCTCGCCTACGCCTACCGGGCGGTTGGTCGGGTGGGGGAGGCGGTCGGCCTGTTCGAGGAGAACCTGGGTGACATGGTCCGGGTCCTGGGCCGGGATCACCCTGCCACGCTGACCGCCCGCAACAACCTCGCCGGCGCCTACGAGACGGTTGGTCGGGTGGGGGAGGCGGTCGGCCTGTTCGAGGAGAACCTGGCTGACATGGTCCGGGTCCTGGGCCGTGATCACCCTGACACGCTGACCGCCCGCCACAACCTCGCCTACGCCCTGCTGGCTGCTGGTCGGGTGGGGGAGGCGGTCGGCCTGTTCGAGGAGAACCTGGCTGACAGTGTCCGGGTCCTGGGCCGTGATCACCCTGACACGCTGACCGCCCGCCACAACCTCGCCTACGCCTACCGGGCCGCGGGCAGGGAGGAGGATGCTGCGGCCCTCGAACGCGGGGACCCGCCTTCCCGGGAGGAGCCGGAGGGTACCGAGGGGGCCGACTGACAGCAGTCGCCCGGCTGCGTGGGCTGCTCGTCGTGCCGCGCGGAAAGGGTCTCCCTCGGTACCGACCAGGGGTGGGATCGGCACGGCACCTCCTGTCCGTGCTGCCCCGTTGCCAGCGTGCCGCTGTCGCAGACCGCCTCTTCGCTCTGGCGCAGGCGTGAGGATCGCTGCGCCGTCCGCGTCGTGCCGGGGCCCGTCGGTGCTCGCCCCGCATGATGGGAGGTCCCCGTCGTCTCGGCTACGGCGGACGCTGCGACCCGACCGGCCCGGACCACGAAAGGCCCACCCGGGGGGCGTCACCTCGTCGTCAGGGTCACCTCGGCGTCGCGGTACCCGGCGGCGCTGACCCGTACCAGGACCTGGCCCGGGTCCCGGGTCGTACGGACCACGGCCAGGGCGCGGCCGTACCAGGTGCGGGTCCGGGTCCCGGTGTGGGGGAGCAGGGGTGCCGGGTCGGCCGAGCCGAGGCCGGCGAGCTCCGCCGGGCCGTCCACCTCGACCTGCACCTCGACGTCGCGGGAGAGCTCGACGGTGCCGGTGGCGTCGGCGAGCTCGACGGTGACGAAGGCGGCGTCCTGGCCGTCGGCGGCCAGGGTCGTACGGTCGGCGCGGGCGACCAGCCCCACGGGGCCGCGTACGGAGCGGGCGACCGAGCGGGCCACCTCGTGGCCGGACGCGTCGCGGGCGACGGCGGTGAGCTCGCCGGGCACCCACTCGCCGACGAACCTGGCCCGGTAGCCGTGCCCGGGTCCGGCGCGGCGGGTGCCGACGGACACCCCGTTGACGAGCAGCTCCACCGTCGGCGCCGCCGAGTACACCTCGACCTCGGCGCGCTGGCCCTCGCAGCCGGTCCAGCCCCAGCCGGGGACGGCGTCGGTGCCCCGCCACGGCGCCTTCGCGAGCCGGCCGGTGGCAGAGACCGGACGTACCGCGATCTCGGGGCCGTCGGCGACGCCCCACACGGCGCGGGCCAGCAGCATCGGAGCGCCTGGGTGCCCGGTGACGTCGATGGCGCCGGGTCCGGCGAGCAGGTACGGGTAGGGCTTGGCGAACCGGGTGTCGCCGTCGTGGCTCCACACGCCGATGCCGGCCTCGCCGAGATAGTCCCAGCCGGTCCACATGAAGTCGCCCACCACGCCGGGCAGCTCACGGACGAGCGCCCAGTTGCGGGCGATGTCGAACGGCATCGTCTCGGTGCCCACGATCACCCGGGCGGGGTGCCGGCGGGCGTCGACCCGGTAGCGGGGGACGGCGTAGTTGTAGCCCAGCACGTCGAGCGTGTCGGCCACCGGCTCGACGGCGCGCCCGACCCCGCGCGTCAGCGTCGAGAGCTCCATGAGCCGGCCGAGCCGGCTGACGAACAGGTTGTAGCCGGTGCTGGTGAGCGCACCCTGGGGCTTCGGATCCTTCTGCTCCGAGTGCCCGCCGCCGTCGAACGGACCCTTCCGGCCGCGGGCGGCCAGCGAGGTGAGCATCGGGTTGATGCCGGCGGTGACGAGCCGGGTCGCATCGGCCGTGCGCAGCCGGTCGGCGATCGCCTGCGCCGCCGCCACGCCCTCCGCCACCCCGGTCTCGGCGATCTCGTTGCCCGTCGAGTACATGAGCACGCAGGCGTGGTTGCGGTCCTTGGCGACCATGGCGTCGACGTCGAGCGGCCACGTGTCGGCGAACCGGTCGGCGAGGTCGTGGGCCGTCTTGTGCCGGAACCACACGTCGGTCAGCTCGTCGATCACGTACACCCCCCGCTCGTCGCAGGCCGCCAGGAGCGCCCGCGACGCAGGGTGGTGCGACATGCGTACGGCGTTGAACCCCTGCTCGGCGAGGATCCGCACCCGGCGCCGCTCGGCGGCGGCGAGCGTGGTCGCGCCCAGCACCCCGTTGTCGTGATGGATGCAGGCGCCGCGCAGCAGCACCGGCCGGCCGTTGACGAGCAGCCCTTCGCCGGGCACGGCCCGGACGGTGCGCAGCCCGACCCGCTGCTGCCACGTGTCGCTCACCTCACCGCCGACGACCACCTCGGCGTGCAGCTCGTACAGGTGGGGGTCGTCGGCCGACCAGCGGCGCAGCCCGTCGAGCCGCAGCCGCGCCGACGCCTCCGTCTGCCCGGGCTCGACCGGCACGCTCACGGTGGCGTCGCCGAGCCGCACCCGCACCAGCGCGCCGGAGGGGTCGGTGAGGGCCACGGCGACGGTCACCTCGGCGTCATCGTCGAG
>JBHAES010000221.1:0-6185 GCA_041855725.1 Actinomycetota bacterium | reverse complement strand
TGGGTGTCGAGGGCCTGGGCGATGGTGACCTGGGATCCCAGGCCGTCGGTGGAGGTGGCGAGCACGGGCCGCCGGTAGCGCTTGAGGGCCGAGGCGTCGAAGAACCCGGCGAACCCGCCGATCGAGCCCATCACCTCGGGCCGGTACGACGCCTTCACCGACGCGGCCATCAGCCGTACGGCGCGGTCACCGGCCTCGATGTCGACGCCGGCGGCGGCGTAGGCGGACGTGGCGTTCATCGGGCCTCCTCAGGTTGGACGATCCCCATCTGCTCGGCGGCGTGGGCCGGCACCCGGACCGGGTAGACGCCGTCGAAGCAGGCGCGGCACAGCTGGCTCTCGGCGATCCCGGTGGCGGCGACCAGGCCCTCCAGCGACACGTAGGCGAGGCTGTCGGCACCGATGGAGCGGCAGATGTCGGCGACGCTCATGCCGGGCGCGATCAGCTCGGCGCGGGTGGCGAAGTCGATGCCGTAGAAGCAGGGCCACTCCACCGGCGGCGACGAGATCCGGACGTGGACCTCGGCCGCCCCGGCCTCGCGCAGCATGCGGACGAGGGCGCGCTGGGTGTTGCCGCGCACGATCGAGTCGTCGACCACGACGAGGCGGCGGCCCTCGATCACGTCGCGCAGCGGGTTGAGCTTGAGCCGGATGCCGAGCTGGCGGATCGTGTCGGACGGCTGGATGAAGGTGCGGCCCACGTACGAGTTCTTGACCAGCCCCAGCCCGTACGGGATGCCGGACGCCTCGGCGTAGCCGATGGCGGCGGGGGTGCCGGACTCGGGCACGGGGATGACCAGGTCGGCGTCGGCGGGCGCCTGGCGGGCGAGGGTGCGCCCGATCTCGACGCGTACGGAGTGGACGCGGCGGGTGGCGATCGTGGTGTCGGGACGGGAGAGGTAGACGTACTCGAACAGGCAGCCCTTGGGCCGCGCCTCGGCGAACCGGGCCGACCGGACGCCGGCCTCGTCGATGGTGAGCAGCTCGCCCGGCTCGACCTCGCGGATGAACGTGGCGCCCACGATGTCGAGGGCCGCGGTCTCGGAGGCGACCACCCAGCCCCGCTCGAGCCGGCCCAGACACAGCGGGCGGATGCCCTGCGGGTCGCGGGCGGCGTAGAGGGTGGTCTCGGTCATGAACACGAGGCAGTAGGCGCCGCGCAGCCGGGGCAGCAGGTCGAGGGCGGCGTCGTGGAGCGGGCGGTCGGACGCGGCGAGCAGCCCCGACACCAGCGAGGTGTCGGTGGTGGAGTCGAGGCCCGTCTTGTGGGGCACCGTCTCGGCCGGGGTGAGCCGGTGCAGCATCTCCTCCAGCTCGTCGGTGTTGGTGAGGTTGCCGTTGTGGGCGAGGGCGAGCCCGCCGGTGCCGGCGGCGCGGAAGGTCGGCTGGGCGTTGTCCCACACCGAGGCGCCGGTGGTGGAGTAGCGGGTGTGGCCGATGGCGAGGTAGCCGGTGAGCGACTCGAGGGTGCGCTCGTCGAACACCTGCGACACCAGCCCCATGTCCTTGAACACCATGATGCGGCTGCCGTTGGAGACGGCGATGCCGGCCGACTCCTGCCCCCGGTGCTGGAGCGCGTAGAGGCCGAAGTAGGCGAGCTTGGCGACCTCTTCGTGGGGGGCCCACACCCCGAAGACGCCACACTCGTCCTGTCCGGACCCCCGGATCTCTGTCGTCAGCCGGCCGTCGCCCCGAAGCACGGGGTCAGCCTACGCCGATGGGCACCCGCAGGCCGCCCCGTCGCCACGGGCCGTCAGGGGGCGAGCCGCTGCAGCAGCAGGGCCTCGGCCAGCGCCGCCTTCGCGAAGTCGCCGAGGTGGAGCGACTCGTTGGGGCCGTGCATGCGCGAGTCGGGGTCGCACACGGCGGTGAGCAGCACGGTCGCGTCGGGGTAGACGCGCTGGAAGTCGGCCACCATGGGGATGGAGCCGCCCTGGCCGACCGCGTTGGGCTCGACCCCGTACGCCTCGGCGAACGCGGCGTGCGCGGCCTCGGCGACCGGGCCGGCCAGCGGCAGCACGCTCGGGTCGCCGGCGCTGCCCCGGGTGACGGTGACCTGGGCGCCCCACGGCGCGTGGGACTCGAGGTGCTCGACGAGCCGGTCGAGGGCCTCGGTGGCCGGCTGGCCGGGCGGCACCCGCAGCGACACCTTCGCGCGCGCGGTGGGGAACAGGGTGTTGGAGGCCACCGCCACGCTCGGCGCGTCGATGCCGATGACGGTGACCGACGGCTTCGCCCACACCCGCGAGACGACGGAGCCGTCGCCGAGGTACGAGACGCCGTCGAGCACCCCGGACTCGGCGCGGAGCCGGTCGTCGGGGTAGTCGAGGTCGGGGGCGGCGGCCTCGACCAGCCCCGCCACGGCCACCGAGCCGTCGTCGTGGTGCAAGGTGGCGAGCAGCCGGCACAGGGCGGTGAGGGCGTCGGGCACGATGCCGCCGAACTGGCCGGAGTGCACGGCGTGGTCGAGGGTGCGCACCTCCACCACGCAGTCGCACACGCCGCGCAGGGTGGTGGTGAACGAGGGCTGCCCCACGTCCCAGTTGCCGGAGTCGCAGATCACGTACGCGTCGGCGCGCAGCAGCTCGGTGTGCTCGGCGATGAAGGCGCCCAGCGACGGCGACCCGATCTCCTCCTCGCCCTCGACGAACACGGTGACGCCCACGGGCGGGCGCCCGCCGTGGGCGCGCAGGGCGGCCAGGTGGACCCCGATGCCGCCCTTGTCGTCGGCGGTGCCGCGGCCGAAGAGACGGTCGCCGACGACGGTGGCCTCGAAGCCGGGCGTCTGCCACACCTCGGGGTCACCCACCGGCTGCACGTCGTGGTGGGCGTAGAGGCACACCGTGGGCGCGCCGTCGGGGGCCGGCCAGCGGCCCACCACGGCCGGCATGCCACCGGCGGCGAGCACCTGCACGTCGGGGCAGCCGAGGTCGCGCAGCAGCGCCGCCACGTGATCGGCGGTACGCTGCACGTCGGCGTGGTGCTCCGGCATCGACGACACCGACGGGATCGCCACGAGGTCCCGTACGTCGTCGAGGGCGCGGGGCACCTCGGCGGCGACGCGGGAGGCGAGGTCTGGAAGGGGGGAACCTGCGTGCTGGCTTGGTGACATGCAGCCAGCGTAGGGGCTGCGCCGACGCGCCACCGGAACCTCGTGGCAGGAGGTTCGCGGAACTGGCCCACGGGTGACCCCGCCGATCCCTACCCTCAGTGGCACGACACGATTCATCCTTTGACTACCGGAGGCGCCATGACGGCCGAGTTCGACGAACTGTTCCAACGTCTGACCACGCAGACGCAACGCATCGCCTCCGGCGACATCCCGGTGCCCGACCCTGAGACCACGCCGGTCGAGGTCGTGGGCATCGACCCGGAGGGGCTCGTGGCGGTCCAGCTGATCAACGGCCGCTGCACCGCCGTCGAGGTCCACACCAACGCGCTCCGCGGCGACCACGTGCTGGCCGACCTGATCCGCGACGCGGTCAACGCGGCGCTCGACGCGCACCTGGCCCAGGTCATGGAGCAGATCAGCGGCCCGCAGACCGACTTCGGGCAGCTGACCGACGAGCTGCGCGCGATCCAGGTCGACTCGCTCAAGGCGATGGACAACTTCACCGACGGCATGCAGGAGGCCCTGCGGCAGGCTGTGAGGCTGTCCCAGTGAGCAGCTACGGAGAGATCAAGTTCTCGCCCACCTCGCTGCGCACCGGCAGCGACGCGCTGAGCGAGGTCGTCGACTGGCTGCTCGCCAAGACCGAGGAGCTCCTCGACCAGGTCGCCGACTCGTACTTCCTCGGCAAGAACGACCAGCTGGGCGAGGTCGCGTCCATGCTCTACGAGGCCGCCATCGAGCTGGCCAAGCAGTGCATCCTCAACCTGCTCGAGAACTTCCTCGACCACGCGCTGAAGCTCGGCGACGCGGCCGACATCTACGAGCAGGCCGAGACCGACAACGCCACCGCGGGCGGCACCATGGTCGAGCAGGGACCTGCCGGCTACGTCAGCGTCTGACCCTCGACCCTAGAACCCAGGAAGGAGTTCCATGAGCCTGCAGCTCCCAGGTGTGCTCGCCTCGCTGCTCAGCGCCATCAGCGGCATGAAGTGGCCCGAAGGCAGCGAGACCACCACGTTCGACAACGGCAAGAAGTGGATGGAGTACTGCCAGCAGGTCGAGCAGTGCATCGACCGGATCGAGCAGATCGTCGGCACCGTGCTCAACAACAACCAGGGCCCCGCGATGGAGGCCTTCTCGAAGGACTTCCGGGCCGCCGAGGGTGTGCTCGACGTGGTGAAGAAGCTGGCGCAGGCCGGCAACGTGCTCGGCGCCATCCTCATGGTGGTGGGCGCGATCATCATCTGCCTGAAGGGCGTCTTCATCGCCAACCTCGCCTCGTGCCTGGCCACGATCCAGGCGGCGATCGCGGCGGCGCCCGCCACGTACGGCGCGTCGCTGTCGTGGATCCCGCCGGCCAAGCAGCTGTGCGCGCAGCTGCTGGAGCAGGGCGTGGGCATGGCTCTCCAGAAGATCATGGCGGGGTGACGAGATGACGACCAACCGATCCGGCACGATCACCTCCCGCAACCTGAACGCGGGCACGAGCAGCCGCAAGGGCATGCTCAAGGGCATCATGAAGCCGCTGGCCGACCTGCTGATCCCCACCAAGCGCAGCAAGCAGCGCGCCACCGGCGTCCGGATGCCCACCGCGCAGACCGGCTCCGCCGGCGTCCGGATGCCGAACGCGCAGACCGGCACCAGCGGGGTCCGGGGCGACGCCCCCATCCGCCAGGGCTCGTCGTTCGGCTCCGGCAAGGACTCCCCGGAGGCGCTGATCACCTACGCCCGTGACGGCCAGTCCTACGGCCAGCGGACGATCCTGTGATCGACGAGACGCTCCTCGGGTTCCCCAGGAGCCTGCTGGCGACGAGCGTGGTGGCCCGCGCCCTGCGTCATCCAGAGCTCCGCAGCGGTGACACGGTCACGGTGCGGTACGAGTACCCGCCCTCCCCCAGCGGCAAGGCCGCGATGGACCGGGCCGCCGACCGGGGCATCAGGGTCGAGTACGCGTGGCCGGGCGCCGGCTCGCCGTGGGTCGCACGGGGGAGGCGGGCATGAAGATCGGCTACGTCCACGACGACGCCTTCGAAGGCGTCTACTTCCAGGGCGACGACGGCAGCTCGCTCGGCATCGAGCGGGCCGCGACGTTCGACGACCGTGACGTGGCCGCCGGCATGGACACCTACTGCCTGGTGCTCGGCACCGGCGAGGCGGTGTACGGCGGGGTCGCCTCCTGGGAGGTCGACCGGCCCGGGCACGCGCTGCTCGTGCTGACCGACGAGGCCGCCCAGGCGCTGGGCACCGAGTTCGACGCCTTCGACATCGACGCCGACCCGGGCCGCCTCGACGAGGTCGACCCGATCGTCACCCACCTGATCCGGGAGTGACGCGAGGGGTGTCGGCGTCTCGCCCGTGACCGACGAACCGGAGCGGGGTCTGCGCAGGCAGGCCCCGCTCCTGGCGTCTGCGCCGAGATCGCCCGGGGGTCGGTGCCTCGTCGCGGGCGAGCAGCCGGCGCCACCGCAGCGAGGTCAGCCGGGGCCGGGGCCTGGGGCGTAGCACGTCTGGGCGGCGGCCCCACCGCGGCCGGTCGAAGCGGGTCAGGTCGGGGCGTACGGAGCCGTGAGGGGCGTACGGGGGAAGCTGCGCCTCACCAGTCGCGGCCGGGTGGCCGGACGAGCCGGTGGGGGGCGTGGTCGCTGGCGTACGTCTCGTGGTCGGGGCGGCCCCGGTGCACCGGGTGGACCTGGCCGAACCCGGTCACGTGGCGCCCCCACGCGGAGGCGTCGGCCCGCTCGCGGGGGGCGTACCACTCCTCGAGCAGGCGCCGCAGCCGGTCGCGGGTGGCGGCGTGGGCGGGGTCGGCGGCGAGGTCGGTGCGCTCCTGCGGGTCGGTGGCGTGGTCGTAGAGCTCGTCGAGGCCGTGGTGGCGGTGCACGTAGGCCCAGCGGCCGTCGGTGACCAGCCGCGCTCCTCCGTACTCCGAGGTGACCACCACGGCCTCGGCGCCCTGGTCGGTGCGGCCGAGCAGCAGGTCGGCGACCGACTCCCCCGCCCGCCACCGGTCGGGCGGCAGGTCCACCCCGGCCAGGTCGCACAGGGTGGCGTGCAGCGAGGTGGCCGACACCAGC
>JBHAES010000220.1:0-6455 GCA_041855725.1 Actinomycetota bacterium | reverse complement strand
TCGGGCTGACCGTCGACCGCGCCGCCGACGACCACGCCCCCTTCCACCCCGGCCGGTGCGCCCGGCTCAGCGTGGGCGGGGTGCCCGTCGGCCACGCCGGCGAGCTGCACCCCACCGTGTGCCGCGCGTTCGGGCTGCCGCCGCGGACGGCCGCCGCCGAGCTCTCCTTCGACGCGCTCGTCGACCTGGCCCCCGGCCCGGGCGACGTCGCCGCCGTCTCCGGGTGGCCGCTGGTGAAGGAGGACGTCGCCCTCGTGGTCGACGCCACGGTGCCGGCCGCCGCCGTCGAGGCGGCGCTGCGCGAGGGCGCCGGCGACCTGCTGGAGTCGATCCACCTCTTCGACGTCTACACCGGTGAGCAGGTGGGCGCGGGCCGCACGTCCCTCGCCTACGCGCTGCGGTTCCGCGCCGCCGACCGGACGCTCACCGACGCCGACGCGGCCGCCGCCCGCGACGCCGCCGTCCGCCTCGCCGCCCAGCGGCACGGAGCCGTGCTGCGGGCCTGACCGCCGGGCCCGTGAGCGACCCGACAGTGCGAGGGCAGCCGCTCGCCGCCGGCCGACGGCACTCGGTGCTGTGCCGGGGTGACGGCACGGTCGTCGCGGTGGGTGACGGGCGGGCCGGCGAGTGCTCGGTGGCCGCATGGCAGGACGTGGTCGGCGTCGCCGCCGGTGCGGTGCACGTCGCGAGCGACACGGGCCGCTCCCACACCGTCGGCCTGCGCGGCGACGGCACCGCGGTCGCCACCGGGTGGGACGCCGCCGGCCAGTGCGACGTCACGGGCTGGCGCGACCTCGTCCAGGTCGCGGCCGGGTGGCGCCTCACCCTCGGCCTGCGCGCCGACGGCACCGTGGTCGCCACGGGCCGGGCCGCCGAGGGACAGTGCGACGTCGCCGGGTGGCGACAGGTGACGATGGTGGCGGCGGGCGACTGGCACGCCGTCGCCCTGCGTGCCGACGGCACCGTACAGGCGACCGGCGGCGGCCGGCGCGGCCAGTGCGCCGTCGACGGGTGGCGCGACGTGGTCGCCGTCTCGGCCGGCTACCTCCACACCGTCGGGCTGCGCCGCGACGGCACCGTCGTGGTCGCCGGCGGCAGCGGTGCGGGGGAGGAGCGCACCTCCCGGTGGCGCGACGTCCGCGCGGTCGCCGCCGGCAGCCGCCACACCGTGGCGCTGCGCGCCGACGGCACCGTGGTGGCCGTCGGCGACGACACCTTCGGCCAGTGCCGCACCGCCGGGTGGCGCGACGTGGTGGCCGTCGCCGCCGGCGCCGCGCACACGCTGGGGCTGCGCCGCGACGGCACCGTCGTCGCAGCCGGCGCCGACGACCACGGCCAGTGCGTGGTCGCCGGGTGGCGCCTCGACGGCTGACCTGCGACCGCCCCACGCGGACGACGGTCCCCGGCCAGCGAGCCTGGCCGTCACCCGCACGTGCGTCGAGCCGGCCCCGGCGAGCCTCGGCACGCCCCGCGCCGCCCCCAGGCTGGGACGGCCGCCGACGGGGTGCCCACCGCCGGCGGGTCGCGGCTCAGCGGCGTGGCCCGGCCTGCGGGACGGCGCACTCGGTGGGCAGCTCGGCGGTCGGGTCGGCCACGAACCGCTCCACCACGTCGTGCGCGCAGGTGCGGCCGGGGCCGAGCAGCACGTAGTGGTCGGCGCCGGACACGTAGAGGGCCCGTGCCCGCGGCCACGCGGCGACGATGTCGGCCGCCATCTGCGGCGTCGTCCCGGTGTCGAGCAGCCCGCTGACGACCAGGGTCGGGACCGGCGGCGGGGTGCCGTACGTGGGCCGGGGCTCCTCGTACGGCCAGTACAGGCACCCCTCCTCGATGTAGCCGTCGGTGCCCAGGCCGTTGATCCGCTCGCTGGCACGGTTGAACTCGTCCCAGGTGAAGGGTGCGATGGCGTCGGTGAACCGCTCCCGGGCCAGGGCCCGCACCTTCGCCAGCCGGGTCTCGAGCGGGTCGTCCCACGCGAAGGGGGTGGCGTAGTCGTTGCAGTTGTACGCCGCCTGCGGCCCGGTCGGCACGAGCGCGTTGACGGCCGTGCCCACCTCGGCGTGCACCATCTGGTCGACCCGCCCGCCGAGCGTCGCGAGCGCCTCGCGGCGGGCCGCCTCGTCGGGCCGCAGCAGCGCCTGCGCCCACTCGTCGACGAACCAGGCGCCGTAGAGCTGGATCCCGGCGAGCTGGTCCACGCTCGGCGCGTCCCAGCCCTCGGCGCGGGCCTGCGCCACCAGGTCACGCCATGCCTGCACGAGCCCCGCCGGGTCGCACGTGCCCTTCTCCTCGCAGTAGAGCGCCAGCGGCTCCGTGGTCGCCTGCCGCGCCAGGGCGTACGTCCAGTCCGGGGGCGTGTGCGCCGGCACCGGGCTGTCGAGCACCAGGGTGCGCAGCGAGCCGGGGTAGCGGTAGCCGTACACCTGCCCGAAGAAGGTGCCGTACGACTCCCCGTACAGGTCGACCTGCCCCAGCCCGAGGTGGGTGCGGACCGCCTCCAGGTCGTCGGCGGCGCGCTGCGCCCCCAGCTCGTGGGCGAGCGTCCCCAGCCGGGCGGCGCACCGCTCGACGTCCTCTGGCGTCGAGGCGCCGATGGCCCACCCGGGGCAGTCGACGGGGGTGGACCGGCCGAAGCCGCGGTAGTCGCTCATGAGCACGTCATGGGTCTCGGCGAGCCGTCCCAGCGACCCCAGCATCTCCCACCGGTAGGTGCTGGCGGCGGCGGGGCCGCCCATGGCGGCGACGAGCGTGCCCTGCGGCCGCGGGTCGGTCGCCGGGTGGAGGAGGTAGCTGACGGTGAGCGTGCCCCGCTCGGGACGGGCCGCGTCCACCGGCACCGTGAGCCGCCCCTCGCACCACCCGTAACGCCACGTCTGGCACCCGCTCGGGGCGAGCTGGGCGCACGCCACCAGCCCCGCCACGACGGCCGCTGCCCCCAGCAGCGCGACCTGCTGCCGCCGGGTCAGCGGCCCGCGCCCGGCCTTCCGCCAGGCCCGCCACGCCACGACGGCGGCGATCGCGCACAGCGCTCCCCGGTTCGCGGCCCACGTGCTCATGCGGCCGTGGAACGTGGTCAGCGCCGGCAGCAGCACCTCGACCCACTCGCCTACCGGCAGCACGGTCACGGCTGACCACCAGGCGGGACGCGGCGGGAGCAGCAGGTACTGCACCACCGACACCGTGGTCACCCAGCTCGCGGCGACCGCCGAGGTGAACCACAGCAGGAACCGGGCGCTGTTGCGAAGGGTCCGCGCCCGGACGCTGCGACCCTCGCCACGGCCCGAGACCCGCCACGCCACGGCCGACCACAGCAGCACCGGGGCCAGCCACACCAGCTGCAGCTCGGCCCACCGGCTCAGGGTCCGCGCGGGCCCGGCGACCCACACCACCGTGACCAGCGCCACCACCGCACCGGCGCCGGCCAGCGCCCACCACGGCCGCGCCCGCCCCGAGCCGCCACGGGCCCGTACGACCACCAGCCCCAGCCCCAGCACCAACGGCAGCACCACCTCGCCCAGCAGCACCATGCGACCTCCTCTCGTCCCAGCCGCCGCCACGACGGCCACCTCCACCGTGCCCGCGACCGACGGGGCGCCGTGTCGTCCGAAAGGTGACACTTGCCCAGTCCGGCGAGCCGTGGCCCGGCCGGCGGCCCACGGTGCTCGACGCCCTCGCCCGAGGCGGCCCGGACAGGGACGCTCACCGCACCGGGGCCGTGGGCCAGGGGTGAGGCGGCGCCGCAGGTCGAGTGAGGATGACCCGGCTACGACCCCGTGCGAGGCCCGTCCAGCCTGGACGAGTACGGGCGCGCCCGGGTGAGCAGGCCGCCGGCCGGCGTGGGCCACGGGCCGAGCGGGTGCTCCAGCGGCGCACCAGGAGCGAGGCCGTGACCGCTGCGCCGGGGCGACCCGTGGCGCGGGCCGACGGGCCCGGGCTCAACGGGGCTCGTGCAGCAGCCCGGCCTGGTGGGCGAGCACGGCGAGGTGGGTGCGGTCGTTGACGCCGAGCTTGGCGAAGAGCCGCGTCAGGTAGGTGCGTACGGTGGGCAGGCTCAGCCACAGCTCGTCGGCGATCTGCTGGTTGGAGCGCCCCGCGGCGACGAGCCGCACCACCTGCAGCTCCCGCGCGCTCAACCGCGTGCCGGCGAAGGGGTGGGCCGGGCGCCGCGCGGGGGCGAACTGGCCCATCAGCCGGGCGGTGACCTCGGGCGCCAGCGAGCCGTGCCCCGCGTGGACCGCGCGCACGGCGGCGAGCACCTCCTCGACGGGGGCGTTCTTGAGCAGGAACCCCGCCGCGCCCAGCCGGATCGCCTCGCCCACGTACTCGTCGAGGTCGAACGTGGTGAGCACCACGACCCGGGTGGCCGTGGGGGCGACCGCGCGCACCACGTCGAGGCCGCTGCCGCCGGGCATCTGCACGTCGACCAGCGCGACGTCGGGCCGCAGCGAGGGGATGAGGCGCAGCGCGTCGGGGACGGTGCCGGCCTCGTCGACGACCCGGAACCCGTCGGTTCGGTCGAGCAGGCGTCGGTAGGCGCGGCGCCAGTCGGCGTCGTCGTCGGCGAGGAACACCCCGATCGGCGTCACGGCCGCGCCACCAGGGGGAGCCGGGCCAGCACCCGGGTGCCGCCGCCGCGCCGGTCGGTGACGGTGAGCTCGCCGCCGGCCGCCGTCACCCGCTCGCGCATCCCGGTGAGGCCGGTGCCGTCCCGGGGCGCGGCCGGCAGGCCCCGACCGTCATCGTCCACCCGTACGGTGAGCCGGTCGCCGTCGGGGAACACTGCCACGTCGCACCGGGTGGCGCCGGAGTGGCGCACGACGTTGCTGAGCGCCTCCTGGACCACCCGGACGGCGGCGCGTCCGCTCTGGGGAGGGGCGGACGGCACGTCGAGGCGCGCCGTGACGCTCAGCCCGCTGGCCTGGGCGGCGGCCACGAGCCGGGGCAGCGCCGCGGCCGGCGAGTCCGCACCCGCATCGTCCAGGCTGCCTGCCCGCAGGGCCCGGACGAGCCCCTGCACGTCCTCGAGCGCGTCCCGCGCCCGGGACTCGATGTCGGCGAGCGACTCCCGCAGCTCGTCCGGCGTGCCGACGCTGCGCGCGACCCCCGCCTCGGCGCTGATCACCGTGAGGGCGTGGCCCACCACGTCGTGGACCTCGCGTGCCATCGCCGCCTGCGCCCGGGCCCGCTCCATCTCGGCCGCCTGGGCCACGACCTGCTGGGCCGCCGCGGCCCGGCGCGCCTCCGCGTCGCCGAGCAGCCAGGTCGCCGTGAGCGCCCCGATCGCGATCATGACCCGCGTCGACCCGTCACCGTCGGCGAGGGTGGCGGCCAGCCCTGCTGCGGCGACGAGCCCCACGGCTGCCGTCCGCGGCGTCCGGTTGCCGCCGCGGCGCAGGGCGACCGGGTACAGGCACCACGCCGCACCGAGGAACGGGTCGGTCGTGACATCGAGAGCGACCCCGGCGGCGGTCGCCGCAGCCGCGGCCAGGACGCAGGCGAGCGGGTGGCGCCACCGCAGCAGCATGGCGACGGCGACGACGCCCGCCAGGGCCGCTCCGGCACCGCTCACCTGCCGAGGGAGCAGCCAGCAGGAGACCACCACCACCGTCGCGGCGGCAGCGTCGACCAACCACGAGAGGCCGACGCCTCGCGGCTCGGGTCCGGGTCGGCTCATGCCTCCAACGATAGAGAAGCGACCCGATCTGCCCACGTACCGCCTCGTCGCCGTCCCGGGTGAGGGGGCTGACCGCTCCCCGGACACCGTTTGGCATGATCATTCCCTCGACGGCATAATCATGCCTCGTGACGTACCAGGTGGCGGTGGCAGGGTGCACGGGCTACGCGGGGGGCGAGGCGCTGCGCCTGCTCGCCGCGCACCCCGAGGTGGAGATCGGCAACGTGACGGCGCGGGCCAGCGCGGGCAGCAGGCTGGGGGAGCACCTGCCCCACCTACCCAGGCTCGCCGACCGGGTGGTGCTCGACACCACCGTCGAGAACCTCCGCGGTCACGACGCGGTGGTGCTCGCCCTCCCGCACGGCGCCTCGGCCGAGGTCGCGGCCGGGCTGGCCGACGACGTGCTCGTGCTCGACGCGGGCGCCGACTTCCGCCTCACCGACCCGGCCCAGTGGGAGCGCTTCTACGGCACGCCGCACGCCGGCACGTGGCCGTACGGGCTGCCCGAGCTGCCGGGCCAGCGCGAGGTCCTCGCCTCGGCCCGCCGCGTCGCCGTGCCGGGCTGCTACCCGACGACGGTGACCCTCGCCCTGGCGCCGGCGGTGCTGGCCGGCCTCGTCACGGGCGAGGACGTGGTCGTCGTGGCCGCCTCCGGCACGTCGGGCGCCGGCCGGGCGCCGAAGCCGAACCTGCTGGGGTCGGAGGTGATGGGCAGCGCGTCCGCGTACGGGGTCGGCGGCACCCACCGGCACGTGCCCGAGATCCTGCAGAACCTCGCCCG
>JBHAES010000219.1:0-4145 GCA_041855725.1 Actinomycetota bacterium | reverse complement strand
TGGTGACCAGCGGCGTGTTCGGCGCCGGCATCAGCCTCTACGGGGTCGGCGACCTCGAGACGCTCGCCGCCGACACCCACAAGTTCGAGTCGCGCTACCTCGACGCCCTGATCGGCCCCTACCCGCAGGCGCGGGACGTCTACCTGGCGCGCTCCCCCATCCATCACCTCGACCGGCTGTCGACGCCGATGCTGGTGCTGCAGGGCACCGACGACAAGGTGGTGCCACCCGACCAGGCCCTGGCGATGGCGGACGCGGTGCGGGGCAAGGGGCTGCCGGTCGCCCTGGTGATGCTGGAGGGCGAGGGGCACGGGTTCCGCCGGGCCGACTCGATCCGCCGCTCCCTGGAGGCGCAGCTGTCGTTCCTGGGGCAGGTCTTCGGGTTCGAGCCCAGCGGCGACGTGCCGGTGCTCACGGTCGACAACCTGGACCGGCCCGCCGGCTGACGACCCGCCACGACGGCGGCCGCCCAGCCAGGGGTGCGCCCGGACGAGGTGCCCGGGCGCGTCGCAGCCTCGCTGGCCGAGCTCGCGGTCGCTGCTCCCGGGAACCGGACTCCGGGTCCGCTCGACGGCAGTGTCCGTCGCGGCCGTCGCGCACCTCCACGCCGCGTCTGCGAGGTGCTCGGACAGCCGCGGCCGGGCCTGCCCCCACCGCTCGAACCGCTGACCGCGACGCCGCCGGTCAGGACCGGGGCGGCTCGGCCTGCGGGGCGCGGCTGCCGAACACGGCCGTGCCGACCCGGACGCAGGTGGCGCCGGCGGCGACGGCGGCCTCGAGGTCGCCCGACATGCCCATGGACAGCTCCGGCCAGCGGTGGCCGGTCACCTGCGCCACGCGACCGCGCAGCTCCGCGAGCGTACGGAAGCAGGCGGCGACCGCGTCGGCGTCGTCCGAGCGGACGGCGACGGTCATCAGTCCGACGGGACGCAGCGTCGGCCAGCCGGCCAGGTCGCGGGCGAACCCTTCGACCTCGTGCGGCGCGAGGCCGCTCTTCGACGCCTCGCCGGAGGTGTTGACCTGCACGAGCACGGGCAGGGTCCGGCCGGCGGCTGCGAGGCGGCGGTGGAGGGCTGCGGCCAGGTGGCGCGAGTCGAGGGACTGCACCTCGTCGGCGACGGTGGCCACCGCCTGGGCCTTGTTGGTCTGCAGGTGCCCGATCATCGACCAGCGCAGCCCGTCGAGGTCGGTCAGCCGGGCGGCCTTGGCCACCAGCTCCTGCACCCGGTTCTCGCCGAAGTCCCGCTGCCCCGCCTCGTACGCCTGCCGGACCGCCTCGGCCGACTGGCCCTTCGACACGGCGAGCAGACGCACCTGCGACGGGTCGCGGCCCGCGTCGAGGCAGGCGCGCCCGATGCGTTCCCGTACGGCCCGCAGGCGGTCGGCGACGTCCATGGCGGCAGTCAACCACGCCCGGCCCGGTGACCGTGGGCGGGGGTCGCCCGGTCGGGCCTCAGGTGGGCCAGCGGGCGCTGAGCGCCACCGAGGCGAGGGCGGCCACGATGCCGAAGCAGAACGCGTAGAAGGCGTACTGCTCGGTGATCTCGCCCTGCACCCGCTCGTAGCCCACCGACTGGGAGATGTTCTGGTACACCTGCCGCAGCTCCTGCTCGGAGGCCGCCGAGAACTTCTTGCCGCCCGAGAGGTCGGCGATGCGCTGCAGCTCGGTGTGGTTGACGGGCACCGGCATGCGCTGGCCGCGCTCGATCAGGTACCCGCCGGCCGTGCCGTAGGCGATGGTGAACACCGGCACGCCCCGCTTCTTGGCCTCCTGCGCGGCGCCCGCCGACGGGCGGGGCATGTTGGACTCGCCGTCGCTCAGCAGCACGATGGCCGCCGGCGGGGTCTCGTCGGGGCGGTCGGGGTCGGGCGGCACGAGGTCGAGGGCGTCGAGCGAGGTGTAGATGCCCTCCCCGATCGCGGTCGACGGCGCCAGCTCGAGGTTGTCGATCGCCGCCGCCACCGCGCCCCGGTCGGTGGTGGGCGGCACGAGCAGCGTCGAGGTGCCCGCGAAGGTCACCAGGCCGATGTTGAAGCCCGCCGGCACCATGGTGAGGAAGTCCTTGGCCGCGCTCTGGGCCGCCACCAGCCGGGTCGGCTTCACGTCCTCGGCCAGCATCGACTTCGACACGTCGATGGTGAGGATCACGGTGGCCCGCTCGCGCGGCTGCAGCGTGTAGCCGACGGGCGCGGCCCACGCCACCACCAGCGACGCCAGGCTGAGCACCGCCGCGAACACGGCGACGTGGCGCTTCCACGCCGCCTGCTTGCGGATGAGCCGGTCGAGGCTCGACGGGGCCACGTGGCGCCGCCTGGCCGCCTTCACCCACACCAGGCCGCCGTACACCAGCAGCAGCGCCGGCACGAGCAGCAGGAACCACAGCCGCCAGGGGTAGAGCACCTCGATGATCATGGCCACCTCGCTCCCAGCATCACCGCGCCGAGGGCGGCCAGCAGCGCCAGCGCGAGGCCCACGCCGGCCGCGGTCGCGGTGATCTCCTTCTCGACCTCCGTGTAGCCCACCGCGGTCTGGATGCTGCGGTAGGCCTCGTTGAGCTGCGACAGGTTGTCGGCGGCGTACGTGCGCCCGCCCGTCTCGCGGGCGATATGGGCCATCAGCTCCTTGTCGGGCGGCACCCGCTCGCGCTTGCCGTCGACGTCGACGTAGCCGTTGTCGGTGCCGTACGCGATCGTGTAGACGGGCACCTTCCGCGCGGCGGCCTCGGCGGCGGCCTGCAGCGGCGCCTGCCCGGCGGTGTTGGTGCCGTCCGAGAGCATCACGATCGCGCCCGGCGGCGGCTGCCCGTTGTCGGTGCGCGGCGCCAGGTCGATGGCGCCCAGCGCCGCGTAGATGCCGTCGCCGATCGCGGTCGACTCCTGCGGCTCGAGCCGCTCGATCATCCGGACGGCGGCGGCGCGGTCGGTGACGGGTGGCAGCCGGACGGCGGTCGCGCCCGACAGCGACACGATCGACACGTTGTACTGCGCCGGCACCTGCCGCACGAACTCGGCGGCGGCCTGCTTGGCCGCCTCGAGCCGGTTGGGGCTCACGTCGGTGGCGGTCATCGACAGCGACACGTCGATCACCACCACCACCGTGGCCGCGTTGCGGGGCACCCGGTCGAGCCCGTACGGGCGCGCCCACGCCGCCACGAGCGTGACGAGGCTGAGGATCGACAGGGCCACCGTGACGTGGCGCAGCCAGGTGCTCTGCTTGCCGAGCACCTCGCCCAGCACCCCGGTGTTGGTGAACCGGATGCCGGCCTTGGAGCGGCGCGCCACCAGCCACACGTACAGCGCCACCAGCACGGCTCCGTGGGACGGCGCCAACCCTGCGACCCCCTCCTCGGTCAAACGGGCCATGAGGAACGCGTTGATGCCATTCCTCAAAAGGGCAATATTGTGTGCGACGTCGTCTCCGAGCTTCATCATGAAACGATTATAGTTTTATATAAAACTAATGTCAAGCCCCGCGAATTTTCCTGTCGCGGGGGACCCCGGATGGGGAATGGGAGCAAAAAAATGCGCCTCATTCCCCCAGATCGGGAATGAGGCGCAGGCCCGCCTTCTCCTTCACGCTCCTTCGCCCTTCGGCGCGCACCCGGCCCCCTGCAGGAGCAAGGCGGGGCGAACGGGGGCATATCCGTGAAAACAGCGGTATAGCGCAATACCCTGTCTTCCTTCAGAGCATACGGAATTAAGGCCCCCCCGGCTCAGCCGGTGGTTCTGGTTACTGTTTCAGGGGGACGATCCCCGTTTCCCCAGCCTCGAGGATAAAGCCTTTGACGATGCTCTGCAGCTGCTCGGCAGTCTCCGCCATGCGCTGGGCCTCTCCGGCGATGGACTCCGCTGCCTGGGTCGTCTCGCGAGTCGCTGTCTCGACGCTCCTGCCGGACTCGACCGTCCGAGCCGTCGTCTCGGTGACCTTCTGGATAGAGTTGCTCATCTCCGCGCTTGAGGCCGCCTGTTCCTCCGAAACGGCCGCCACGCTCTGGATTGCGTCCGTCAATTGGTTCATCGCGGCCAGAGCGTCCTTCAACCTGGTCTGAGTACCGACGGTCTTCTTCGTGGTCTCGGCCAGCAGGCTGCCCGTCTGCTCGGTCGCGGCGATCGAATTCTGGGAATTTTGCTCGAGATCCGAGATG
>JBHAES010000218.1:0-6005 GCA_041855725.1 Actinomycetota bacterium | reverse complement strand
GGCGGCCCCCCGCCCCGACCTGCTGCCCTGGGCCGCGGTGCCCGGCGGCGCCGAGCTGCGCCCCGCCGTGCGCGCCGACGCCGGCGAGCTGCTGACCCTCCAGCTCGCCTGCTGGGTGCAGGAGGCCCACGACAACCCGGGCGTGCGGATCCCCGCCCACCACGAGACCCTCGCCGACGTGCAGGGCTGGGTGGACACCGACACCGTCTGGGTGCTGCGCCGCGACGGCCGCCTGGTGGGCGCCGTACGCGGCCGGCTCGACGGCGACACCTGGTGGATCGGCCGGCTCATGGTCGCCCCCGACGTGCAGGGCCAGGGCCTCGGCCGGTTCCTGCTGGAGCAGATCGAGGCCGCCGCCCCGGCCGGGGCCCGCACGTACGCCCTGTTCACCGGGGCCGCCAGCGCCTCCAACCAGCGCCGCTACCGCAGGGCCGGGTACCGTCCCTCCCGTACGCCCGCGCCCGACGGCGCCGTGACGATGACCAAGCGCGTGACCGACTGAGTGGTACGGGAGGGCGCCGGCCGCGTGCCACGGTCCACGCCCGCCGCCGACGCCGCCAGACGGGAGATCCCACGCCTCGCCCATCCCGACGCTGCGAGCGCTTCCCCGTGTCAAGGGTGGTTTCAAGGATGGGAATCGAGATCGACTCCCCTCGTGCCCGCCTGGGTCCGTGAGCGTTCTCCGTTGTCAGGCGGGGTTGTGAGGATGGGAGTCGAGATCGGCTCCCATCATCGCCCATCCACCATCCCTGCGAGCGTCTCCCCTTGCCAGATGTGGTTCAGCGAGGGCCCCGGCACCGGCGCACCAGCGCCGCGGCGGGCAGCGGGTGATCATCACGGCGCCCGGTGCGGCCGGGGCCGGGTCGCCGGGGACGTCGGCCCCGGCTTCGACCAGGTCGTCGGGGTCGAGGGCCGGGGAGCCGGCGGGTGGCTCGGCCACGACCCTCCCGGCGGGCGAGCACCTGCTCGTGTGGAGTAACGTCGCTCTTTCTGGTCAACCGAGGAGGAGGAAACCCGTGTCGTCACCCATCCAGGTCAGTGCCGAGGTCGCCGAGGCCGTCCGTACCGGCCGGCCCGTCGTCGCGCTCGAGTCGACGATCTTCACCCACGGCCTGCCGCGGCCGATGAACCTCGACACCGCGCTGGAGGGCGAGCAGCTCGTCCGCGACGCCGGTGGCGTGCCGGCCACGATCGGCGTGTTCGAGGGGGTGCCGACCGTCGGGCTGTCGCACGAGCAGATCACCCTCCTCTCCCAGCGCGACGACGCGATCAAGGCGGGCATCCGCGAGCTGGCCCTGGCCGCGGTCACCGGCCGCAGCGCTGGCACCACCATCGCCGCCACCTCGTTCCTGGCCCGCGCGGCCGGCATCGACGTCTTCTCCACCGGCGGGCTCGGGGGGGTGCACCACGGTGCGTCCGACACGTTCGACGAGTCGTCCGACCTGGTCGCCATGGCGTCCACGTCGATCGTGCTGGTGAGCAGCGGCGCGAAGGCGATCCTCGACATCGGCAAGACGTTGGAGCGGTTCGAGACCCTGTCGGTGCCGGTGGTCGGCTACCGCACCCTCGCCTACCCCGGCTTCTACGTGCCCGACTCCGGCTACCGGCTCAGCGCCCAGGTCGACTCGCCCGAGCAGGTCGCCCGGCTGCTGCAGGTGCACCGCGGTCTCGGTGCCACCAGCGGCGTCCTCGTCGCCAACCCGATCCCGGTCGACGAGCAGCTCGACCCTGCCGAGCTCGACGACGTCGTACGCCGCGCCTGGGACGCCGCCGCCCGTGACGGCATCCACGGCCAGGCCACCACCCCCTACCTGCTCGCGTTCATCCACCGCGAGACCGAGGGCCGCTCCCTGACCGCCAACGTGGCGCTCTACCGCAACAACATCCGGCTCGGCGTCGAGGTCGCCAAGGCCCTCGTCGCGTCGCGCTGACGTGGCCGGCATCGCGGCCCGTCAGGGTCCGAGCGTACGGGGGCCCCGGTGACCGGCGTCCTGGGGGTCGTGGGCGACCTTGTGCAGGACGTCATCGTCTGGCAGCAGGAGCCGCTGCGCCACGCCACCGACACCCGCAGCGAGGTGTTCCTCACCCGCGGCGGGTCGGCAGCCAACGTGGCGGCGTTCGCCGCGCCCCTGCACCCCACCCGGTTCGTCGGCTGCGTCGGCGACGACCTCGGCGGCCACGTGCTGCGCCAGGAGCTGGCCGGCCGCGGCGTCGACGTCCGGCTGCAGGTGCGGGGTCGTACGGGCACGATCGTCGTGCTCGTCGACCCCGCGGGGGAGCGGGCGATGTTCCCGTCGCGGGGGGCGTCGGCGCTGCTGGGTCCGGTCGACCCGGCCTGGCTCGACGGCCTGGGCGCGATCCACGCCACCGCGTACTCGTTCGAGGCCGACCCGACCCGCTCGGCCGTGCTCGGCGCCGTCGAGACGGTGCGCGCGGCGGGCGGGCTCGTCTCGCTGGACGTGTCGTCGGTGGGTCTGGTCGAGCACGTCGGCCGCGACGCGTTCCTCGCCCTGCTGGAGCGCTGCGCCCCCGACGTGCTCACCGCCAACGCCGACGAGTGCCGGGTGCTCGGCCTGTGGGCCGACGGCCCCGGTCCCGAGCTGGCCCGCTTCCCCCGTACGACCCTGCTCGCCCGCGCCGGAGCGGCCCCCACCCGGGTGGTCCGCGACGGCCGGACCGTGCTGACGGTGCCGGTCGCCCCGTTGGCCGACGTACGCGACTTCACCGGCGCCGGTGACGCCTTCAACGCCGGCTACCTCGTCGACCGCCTCGTCCGCGGCGACGACCCGGCCCGCAACGTCGAGGCCGCCCACGCCCTGGCCCGCAAGGTGCTCCAGAACCCAGGCGCCTCGGACGGGTGAGCCCGCGGCACCAGCCCCGCACCGTCCTGTCGACGTTTCCGGACGAGCGCTCGGACGGTCAGACCGTCGGGCTGCCTGCCGAGGTGTATCGGGTGCTCGTCGAGGTAGGGGAGGGCGATCACGGTGGTGCCGGTGGACCAGGTGCTGACCACCCAGGAGGCCGCTGACTTCCTCGGCATCAGCCGGCTCACCCTCGTCAAGCTCCTGGAGTCTGGTCGCATCCGTTCGAGCCTCCGACGGCAGGGTGCCACCGCCGGGTCCGGCTCGCCGACGTGCTCGCCTACCAGCAGCAGGCTGCGCAGGAGCGCAGCGACGCCCAGGACGCCATGACGCGCGACGCTGTCGCGGCCGGCCTCGACGACGACACCGCTGTCGACTGCGCAGCGGCCTTGCGGGAAGCCCGGACGACGCACCCGTGACTCGTGTCGCTGCGTAGCCTGCGGATGGTCTCCGGTCCGGTCGATCGACCGCGTCCACCCTGACCTGACCGAGGACGCAAGCAGGCAGCCCTGGTGGCCGGTCGACGAGCGTGCTGGACGTGGTCCCCGGACGCGGCGTCGCGCCCAGGCTGCCGAGGCCTGTGCCGTCGTGCCGTGGCTCCAGCAGGGGTCGCCTGCCTTCGCATCAACATCATTAGGTTAGGCTGACCTAACGTTCCTAGACCCGGCAGGAAGGCACCGATATGACCTCACGTCCCACGCTCTCGCGGCGGCTGCTGCTCGCGGCCCCGGCGCCGCTGCTGCTCTCGTCGCTGGTCGGCTGCGGCGGGGCCTCGGCCGGGTCGACGACGCCGTCGGTGGTGGCGGCGACCCGTACGGTGACCCACGACCTCGGGCAGGCCACGATCGTCGGGGTGCCGCAGCGGATCGTGTCGACCTCGGTGGTGCTCACCGGCACGCTGCTGGCGCTCGACGCACCCGTGGTGGGCAGCGGCGCGTCCATGCCGAACGCGCAGGGATTCGACGACCAGGGGTTCTTCACGCACTGGTCCGACGTGGCGCGCAAGCGTGGTGTCACCGCCCTCTACAAGCAGAGCCAGCTCGACATCGAGGCCGTCGTCGCCGCCCGGCCCGACCTGATCGTCATCTCGTCCACCGGCGGCGACAGCACCCGCGACGCGTACGAGGCGCTGGCCAAGATCGCCCCCACCGTGGCCATCAACTACAACTCGACGAGCTGGAAGGACGTCACCCGCGAGGTCGCGGCCGTCACCGGCACCCAGGCGCGGGCCGACTCGCTCGTCGGCGAGTTCGACACCCTCGTCACCACGCTCAAGAAGGACATGAAGGGCGTGCCCACCGAGAAGGTGCAGGCCATCGTCTACAACCCCAGCGGCGGGCTGTCGTTCGCCAAGCCCGGCGGCCCGCACGACGAGATCTTCGCCGCCCTCGGGTTCACGCTCGCCGAGGCGCCCGAGAGCAGCGGCGCCGAGGGCGGCAACCGCAAGGACTTCGTCTTCGCCACCGAGGAGCAGAGCCGCAAGGCGCTCACGTCGAAGACCCTCCTGCTCGTCTCGGGCGACGAGCAGACCGTGGCCCAGCTCAAGGCCGACCCGAGCTACAACACGTCGGTCACGGTGAGCGAGGGCAGGCTGGTGCCGCTCGGGGTGCCGAGCTTCAAGCTCGACTACTACAGCGCCGTCGACATGGTCCAGCACCTGGCCCGCGCCTACTCCGCGTGACCCTGCCGCGCTGGGCGCCACCGCTGGTGGCCGCGCTCCTGGCGCTCGCCCTCGCGCTGCTGGTGGCCGCCTCGTTCCTGATCGGCTCCGGCGGGCTCACCTGGCAGCAGACGGTCGACGCCCTGCTGGGACGGGGCTCGGTGGCCGACCACGAGATCGTGTGGTCGATGCGCGGGTCCCGTACGGTGGTGGCCCTCGTCGCCGGCGCCGGCCTCGGCGTGGCCGGGGTGCTCGTGCAGGCGCTGACCCGCAACCCGGTCGCCGAGCCGGGCATCCTCGGCATCAACGCGGGGGCTGCCTGCGCGGTCGCGGGAGGCCTGGCGGTGAGCGGCTCGTTGCCGGTGCCGGCCCTCATGGGACTGGCCCTGGCGGGTGCGGCGGTCAGCGGGGTGGTGGTGCTCGGCGTGGCGGGGGCGTGGCGGGGCCGGCACGACCCGGTGCGGGTCGTGCTGGTGGGCGCCGCGTGGTCGGCGGTGGTGTCGTCGGTGACCGTCTTCCTGCTGCTCAACCATCCCACCGCGTACGCCGACTTCCGGTTCTGGGACGCCGGCGCGGTGGTGCCCAGGCCCCTCGACCTCGTCGTCGTCGCGGCCGTCGTCGTGGGCGTGGCGCTGGTGGTGGCCGCGGCGCTGTCCCGCTCGCTGGACGCGCTCGCCTTCGGCGACGAGCTCGCGCAGGGGCTCGGGGTGTCGACCGGACGGGCCCGCGGCTGGGCCGCCGTCGCCGCGATGGTGCTGTGCGCCGTCGCGACGTCGCTGGTGGGTCCGGTCTCGTTCCTGGGCCTCATGGCGCCGTACGGGGCGCGCCTGGTCGTCGGGGCCCGCCACGGCCCGATGCTGGCCCTCGCCTCCGCGCTCGGCGCCGCGCTGCTGCTCGGCTCCGACGTCGCCGGCCGTGCCGTGAGACCCCCCGCCGAGGTGCCTGCCGCCGTCATGTGCGCGTTCCTGGGCGCCCCGCTGTTCGTGGTGCTCGCCCGGACCCGGCGGCTGGTGCGGCTGTGAGCGGGCCGGTCGCCGTCCGGGTCGGCCCGGTCTCGTGGCGGTCGCGGCCGCGTACGTACGCGGTGGGCGCCGCCGTGTGGTTGCTCGCCCTGGCCGCGGGGCTGGGCGTGCTCGGGTCCGGGTCGACCCCGCTGACCGCCGCTGAGGTGTGGGGCGCCCTGACCGGGTCGGAGTCCGCGTCGGTGGTCTTCCTCGTGCGCGAGCTGCGGCTGCCGCGGGCCCTCACCGGCGTCGTGGTCGGGGCGAGCCTGGCGGTCGCCGGCAGCCTGTTCCAGGCGCTCACCCGCAACAGCCTCGGGTCGCCCGACATCATCGGTCTCACCAGCGGGGCCGCGACGGGCGCGGTGGTCGGCATCGTCGTCGTCGGGTCGTTCGGGTGGGGGACCGCGGTGGCGGCGACCGCCGGCTGCCTGGCCACCGTGCTCGTCACGTGGGCCCTCGTGCCTCGCGGCGCCGGGGGCG
>JBHAES010000217.1:0-2604 GCA_041855725.1 Actinomycetota bacterium | reverse complement strand
CGCCGCCCAGACCAGCGACCGGGTGCCCACGTTCGTGCTGCCGACCCTGGAGGCGAACCTGGCCGCCGGCGGCAGCATCGGCTGCGCCGCGTTCGTGCTGGCGGGGTGGGCCCGCTACCTGCTGGGCACCGCCGACGACGGCACGCCGCTCACCCCCGTCGACGACCGGCTCGACACGCTGCTGCCCCTCGTACGGGCCGACCCCGACCTGCCGCTGGGGCTGCTCGACCACCCCGTGCTGGCGTCGGTGGGTGCCGACCCCCGGCTGCGCGCCGCGTACGCCGCCACCTACCGTCGGATCGCGGACCAGGGCGTCCTGGCCGCGGCCGCCGCCGTCGCCGACGGCACCCTCGTCTTGAGCCAGGAAGGAACCCGATGACCCTCGCCTCCCTCACCACGCTGGCCCGCGACGCCGCCGAGCGGCGCGTCGGGCTGGGCGCGTTCAACGTGATCCTGCTCGAGCACGCCGACATGTTCTGCCGGGCGGCCGAGGCGGCCGGGCGGCCCGTGGTGCTGCAGATCAGCGAGAACGCGGTGCGCTACCACGGCTCGCTGGCGCCGATCCTCGTCGGCACCCTGGCCCGGGCGGCCGCGTCGAGCGCCGACGTGGTGGTGCACCTCGACCACGCCGAGTCGCCCGACCTGGTGCGCGAGGCGGTCGCGCTGGGGGTGGGGTCGGTGATGTTCGACGGGTCCACGCTGCCGTACGACCAGAACCTGGCCCTCACCGCCGAGCTGACGGCGTACTGCCACGACCACGGGGTGAGCGTCGAGGCCGAGCTCGGTGAGGTGGGCGGCAAGAGCGGCGTGCACCACCCGGCGGCCCGCACCGACCCGGGCGAGGCGGCGGCGTTCGTCGCCGAGACCGGTGTGGACCTGCTGGCGGTCGCGGTGGGCAGCTCGCACGCCATGACCACCCGCGACGCCCACCTCGACACCGACCTCATCAGCGCCCTGCGGGCGACGGTGGGGGTGCCGCTGGTGCTGCACGGCTCGTCGGGGGTCAGCGACGCCGGCATGCAGGCCGCGATCCGGGCCGGCATGACGAAGATCAACGTGTCCACCCATCTCAACAAGGTGTTCACCAGCGCCGTACGCGGCTACCTGGAGGCCAACCAGACGGTGGTCGACCCCCGCCGCTACGTCGCCGCCGGCCGCGACGCGGTCGTGCCCGAGGCGGAGCGGCTGCTGCGTCTCTACGCCGAGGTGTGAGCCTGCCCGGGGGCAGGCGGAAGGAGGTTGCGATGTCCCGGTTCGGCGAGGGCCCCTACCTGGTGACCGGCGCCAGCGGCGGCATCGGCGCGGCCACCGTACGCCGGCTGGTCGCCGAGGGCTGCGAGGTGCACGCCGCGGGCCGCGACGAGGCACGGCTGGCGGCGCTGGCCGCCGAGACGGGTGCGATCCCGCTGCCGTTCGACCTCACCGACGAGGCGGCGGTGGCCGACGCGCTGGCGGGGGTGGCGTGGTACGGGGTGGTGAACTGCGGCGGCGACGGCGGCGAGATCGCGCCCCCGCAGGACGCCGACCTCGCCGTGTTCGACCGGGTGATCGCCGTCAACGCCCGCGGCACCCTGATCGTCACCAAGCACGCGGCCCGCGCCATGATCGCCGCTGGTCGGGGCGGCGCGATCGTCAACGTGTCGAGCCAGGCGTCGCTGGTGGGCCTGCGGGGTCACGTGTCGTACGGGGCGTCGAAGGGGGCCCTCGACGCCATCACCCGGGTGAGCGCGCTGGAGCTGGGCCCATACGGCATCCGCGTCAACGCCGTGAACCCGACGGTGGTGATGACGCCGATGTCGGCGTGGTACTGGGACCGCCCCGAGACCGGTGGCGAGCTGCTGCGGGTGATGCCGCTGGCCCGGTACGCGACCGAGGACGAGATCGCCGGCCCCATCGCCTTCCTCCTCAGCGACGACGCCGCCATGATCACCGGCGTCTGCCTGCCCGTCGACGGAGGCTTCACCAGCGTGTGAGGTACGACGCGGCCGGCGCCACAGGGTGGGTCCGGCGCCCAGACCGTGCCCCTCGTTGACCCCGGCCTGGGGCCGGCGCTCGCCCCTCAGCCCGACCACCCGTCGTCGCCGAGACGCAGTGGCTGCACACCGGTGGCCCCGGCGACCCCGAGGACCCCGACCGCCCACCTGTCGAGTCGAGCTACCCGTCGAGTCGAGATACCACCCGTCGAGTCGGGCTGTCGCGGTTCGAGCCGGGCTGTCACCTGGCGGGTCGGGCCGGGGTCGAGGAGTGATTGGTGGGTTCTCGGGGTGACATCTCGGCTCGAAGGGTGTGCGTCGGGCCGGGCGAGTGGTGCTGGGCTCGGGGAGTGGGCTGGTGGCATGGGTGTGAGGTCGCACCAGCCTGCTTGCTGTTGTGCCCGGGGTCGGTGGCCGGGACGGTCGTCGCGGTGTGGGGCTGTCGGTCGTGGTGGTGTAGTCCCTGCCTGACCTGACGGTTCGAGCCGGGCTGTCGCGGTTCGAGTCGGGCTGTCACTTGGCGGGTCGGGCCGGGGTCGAGGAGTGATTGGTGGGTTCTCGGGGTGACATCTCGGCTCGAAGGGTGTGCGTCGGGCCGGGCGAGTGGTGCTGGGCTCGGGGAGTGGGCTGG